>JAEOST010000751.1 GCA_016840245.1 Candidatus Thorarchaeota archaeon | reverse complement strand
GGATGTATCCGTATATCTCATTGTAGCTTGAGGGGAGTATATCCTGATAATCACTCAAAACATTCCAGTAGAGAGTTGGTTCCACAAAGTTCCCACTGTTGTATGTTGGGAAGTATGTAGTGTTAATTCCAGAGTGGAGAGAGTAGGCCATAGCAAATTTGTGTTGGCTCACGAAATCCCTCAGAACCTGAGTCTCAGGCTCGGAGAAAGCATACTCACCTCGGTATACCTGACTTAGAGGATCAGAGGAGGAGGCATCATCATTCCCCCAGCCTGTGAGATAGTTTCTATTGAGATCAACAAGTCCTATGGGGTCTTCGTTAATCAGACCATCCTCGTCGTTATCAATTCCCTCGTATGTAAGTTCCACTGGATACATGAAATCAGCAGGTTTTGTGTAGGTCTCATAAGATGAAATCCATCCATCACCGTTAACGTCCTCTGCTGAGTCTTCGTCAAAAAGACCATCACCATCATCGTCGTATGGTCGTAGGTTCTTACGTAAAAAGTGATCACCATCATTTACAACAATGTCTAATCCATCAGGATTCAGCGCAGGAATGATGTAGATTTCCTCGGTATCCACCCATTCTGTAATTTCAACGTCAACACCATAACCGTTCACAAGACGTAGCATGAATCGAAGAGCCATCTCTATTGTAATCTGTTCCCGAGCATGATGGAGTGCAACGATGAATACCTTTGTTTTCTGCTCAGTGCTGAGTTCGTTGGTGATACAGAGTACTGAGATATTCTTTCCCAGATAGCTCTGCCCAATAACTGAGAGGTCAACAATTTCAGGAACTTGTGTATGGATATTATCAATCTCCTCTTGCACCTGTGAAGAATTGTGGAACTGGTCTTGATAGAGCAGCGATACATTGCTCCAAGTACGGGTCACAGAAGGAGCTTCAACACTACTTACTGTGGGAACTTCAGCAGATACATATCCTGAGAAATCTGAGAAAACAATGACTCCTGATAGTATAAGAGCTAGAAGCAGAATTTGGACTTTGACTGATCTAATCTTCGTCACCTCATAGTCCCGAGTCGTTGATGCCCAGATAGGAACACGGTAAGGATGTGAATCTGGGATACCGCATTTCGATGTTGATTTACAATATAATAGCCTTTAGAATAGCGCTACGTCAACAATTATCGTCTGCCTGTGGAGAGGATGTAAGACTTCTAGCAGGTCCTTCTGGAACTGCGACGAAGCAGACCTCTGTGAAGCAGGAACCGAACATCAGTCCAAGATATTGAGTGCATTGGATTGTCTAGGTATCGGGGAACGGGAATCGTAATATAGCACATCTGATTGAGTAGGACCCAACTCCCCAATGATGTTCACGAGGTAGTTCTAAACATGGACGATTATGATAGCCCAAGCCGAGTCTATGCAGTTACTGCTTGGTCCATTATCCCATTAGTTATGATTGTGCTTGACAATGCTTGGAAAATCACATTCCTTGGATATTTCGACCCGGTAATGTCAAGATTCTACTTTGACTGGTTACTTCTATTTGTCATCATTGTAAGCAGCTATCTGATATTCCAAGTAATGCCCAGATACAAACGAGGACAGATGAACCTAGTTGGATTGTGTTGGCTAGTTCTGTTTGTGATCTTCGATGTATTCTATCGTACTTATACCGAGTCAATGTCAGTTCTTACAATACTCGTAGAGTATCCCATAGGACCAAGATTTCTATTTGCAGTGGTAATGCTTCTAACACCCATTATCTTTGTACGAACCCCAATAGGAGACCCCAATCTATTCAGTATGCCCATTGGAAAGATGGCAACTATTGGACTACTTCCATCAAGTCTGAAGATATGGTATTACAGACGACAAGGAGCAAAAATTGGAGACGGTGTATCCATTGGACCCCTCTCAATAATTGATGCCAAGAGCATCGAGATAGGAGACCATGTGGATATCGGATTGGCCTGCATGATTCGGTGTAATGAGCTAAAGATTGGACGCTATTCCAACTTTGGAATGATGGTCATTATTGACACACACAAAGTGATAATTGGAGAAGAGATCACAATCCAAGAACAGACATACATTGGAGGTCTCAAGACAGATAAATCGGTCATTGAGATTGGAGACCTCTCCATGATCTTTGCTCAGAGTGTCATCAATCCGACCCATCCAATCAAGATTGGAAAGAGAGTAGGAATTGGCGGCTCCAACTTTCTATTCACACATGGCACATGGCAACCAATTCTTGATGGATTCCCAGTTGCATTCGGGCCAATAACAATCGAGGATGGTGTCTGGTTCCCATGGAGGGTGTTTGTTCTTCCAAATGTAACCATAGGAAAGGAAGCAACAATCGGAGCAGGCTCCGTGATTAACAAGGACATACCAGCACGGTCTCTCGCGGCCGGAGTTCCAGCCAAGGTTCGAAGAACGGGTGATGAATACATCAAGACGTTCAGTCATGATGAGAAATGTGGGATTCTCAAGGATATGCTAACAGAACTTGTCGGCTATCTTCGTATTGAGGACTGGGAAGTCACAGAACCAGAGCTTGAGAAGTCATATGCAATGACTTCATTTCGCACTCCATATGGACCATCATCAGAGAAAGACAATAACGTCATCTATATGTTTGAAGACAAAGAGGAACTCTGGGAGAAGGTGACAGAACGAACCTTCGTTGTCACACTGTTTGGACTTGAAGAATCAAAGACAAAAGAGATTGAAGAGATGGATTCCTGGTGGTTCGACATAGAGAATAGTACCTGGGGTGGAAAGAGGACGGTTGTGAGCATGGTTATCAATGGCTGGCTTGCTCGATACGGTCACTGGTTGAAGTACACAGGCTAATGCGAGGGCGAGTGCAAGTTGAAGGTCTCGAAAGACGATTATTATCGAAACGAGATGGATATCGACTATAAACCAGGAATGGCACTGCGTCTTGGTGTGAATCTGAGTTTAGCACAGTTTATTCCCTATCAAATCCGAGATAGATTCGTATCTATGCTCTCATTATTTGGTCCCAAGGGACAGGAAAATCGTCGAAGGACATTTCCTACTGATGTCCTAGCAGATCAACTCGACCCTACGACTGAGGAGAAGAGAGAGTTCTGGGAGAAGGACTTCGGCGTCATTATGACACACGATGTGGATACGAAGTCGGGATACGAATTTGGGATGCGCAAGTTTGTAGAGATAGAGAAGAAGCATGATGTTGTTTCAACCTTTAACATCGTTCCGGAATCTTTGGAGTATAATCTGGAGAAAGACTACATCAAAGAGGTAGTATCAGCGGGTTTCGACATTGGCATGCACGGCCTCCATCACGATGGGAAGTTTGTGTATCTAGCTCCAGAGGACCAAAAAACCAGAACCACAAGAGCGGCAGAGATTGCTAAGGACTTAGATGTACCACTTGGATATCGCGCACCATATCTTCATCGCACGAAACAACTGATTCAATATCTCACTGAGAACAACTATGACTGGGATTCATCTTTTCCAGATACGGATGAATCAACCGTTGGTTATGCCGACACAGGATGTCGAACAGTCTTTCCGTTCTACCCATTGTGGAATGATGGAAAGAGTTGGCAGAGAAGTCCTGTTCTGGAGATACCGGTCTCGATGCCTCAGGATTGGACTCTTCTCTATTACTACAAGATGTCTGAGAATGAGATGATGAAAGTTTGGAAGAAGAAGATGGAGTACATCAAGAGTAAAGGAGGTCTCGCAGTCTTCATCATTCACCCAGATCCTGAAGACCTCGGTCATCCAAAGAGATTGAAACTCTACGATGAGGTCTTGAAGATGATTGATGACGCAGATCCAGAATGGTTCACCTGCTCCTCAGTATCTGATAAGTGGAAGAACAGATTTCCAATGCCTCGTGAGTAGTGTATGCATCAGACAAGTTTCTTCATCTCAGAGAGTAACCTATCTGCTTGCTTAGGTCCAAGCTTCCAGAAACCAGGATCAGTCAAGTCATAACCGAAGTCAGCAATCTGTTCACGGGGACTCTTGCTGCCACCAGCTGCAAGTAGTGTCTTGAAGCGACTATTGAAGTCGGTTGCACCCTTCTGATATTCTTCATAGACTGCGAATACCAACATCTGAGCAAAGCTGTATGAGTAGTTGTAGTATCGGAAATTGGGTATAAAGAAGTGAGGTATGCGTGCCCACTCATACTCCATACCCTCTGTCCAGTCTACTGCATCTCCAAAGGTGCGCTTCTTAGCTGTGTTCCATAGTTCGCAAGCAAGATCAGCATCTAATAGATTTCCATCTTCTATTGCATCATAGAGGGTTGTTTCGAACAGTGCGCGAGTGCCTACATAGTACACAGTATAGAAGAAACTATTGAGCACATGGCTCAGTATCTCTAATCGCTGTTCATCAGTTTCGGACATTCCAAGTATCTTGTCTGTGAGTAGGAGTTCGCCGAATATACTTCCGGTTTCAGCCATACAAGAGGACCCCCGATAGTTGTGAGGGGTTTGACTCCTGTAGATGAGGTCAGACTGGGCAGAGTGGCCATTCTCATGGGCAAGTGTGTAAGTACTATCTAGAGTGTTGTTGTAGTTGATGAGGATGAATGTCTTCTTTGCGCCAGGCCAGCCTGCACAGAATGCAATATTTGCTTTCCCTACTCTATTGGCTGAGTCAATACGTTGTTCATCGAACATACTTTTTACAACAGTTCCAAGTTCCTGATCAAACGACATGAATGAGTCAATGACAATCTCACGACCCTCTTGCCATTCAAAACTCCAGACTGGATCAGTTGTCCATGGAGCAATCACATCATGCCCCAGTAATTTCTTGGTTCCGAAATACTTGGCCTTGAGTTTGAGAAACTCCTGAAAGTCCTTCGCAGTACTCTCAATGGTTTTGAGAAGAGCCTCTATTGCCTCTTTATCCACATCTTGATCTAGAAGACTCTGCGTCATGGTTGAGGGCATGCCTCGTCGCTTCGTCATAGAAACATGGTCAGCACAAATCCCCCTCAGGGCAGTTCCATGAAGGAGTTTATCATCAGAATAACTCTTGTAGAGCGTTCTTGACGCCATAGATCTAACATCTCTATCAGGGTCCATTCTGAGTGAACTCAGCTTAGGAAGAGGTACTGTCACTCTCTCTCCTCCGAGCTCGATCTCGAATGTCTTCTGAGAAACCCACGCTTCCTGAAGCTGTGAGAATAACTGAATGCCGTAAACATCCTTGGCCGCAATCATTGTTTCCTCTTCTGGTGATAGACGATAAGGTGCTTCAGCTATAAGCCGCTCTAGATAATGTTTGTAATTGTCAAGTGCACCAGCAAGTGATAGATGAGGATTGTCTTTTACAAAGTCACCCAGTTTCATCTCAAGTAAAGTCATTGCAGCTCTAATTCGACTTCTTGCCTCGTTGGACCAAGAGTATAGTTGTCCTGCGTCTTTGTCAGTCGTATCTGCGCTGTATCGAAGGCCGCAATATCCATTGATGTCGCTCATCTTAACGGTCAGTTCTTCCCCTTTCTGCAACATCTTAGCAATCTCATCTGCAGACATTGATTCCACATTCTCAATGAATTCAGCAGAATATGACTCGAATGCAGTAATCGTATCTTCAATCATCTCCCTGACAGTTGGAGTAGGTGCTCCACTGACCATTGGAGTGACATCCCATGACCTATCTTCTGTAGTCATTGCCAGAGCCTCACTATCGCGGATTTCCATTCCAATAAAAGGGCTCCCAATTGAGCCGAATCCACATGGTGTGAGTTATAACACTCGAAGATTCCGCATAGATAGAGATGACCCCTGAAAAATACGACTTGCACATTCATTCAGACTACTCAGATGGTCACGGCTCAATAAGCGAGATTGTAGCAAGAGCTGTATCACTAAGACTTGACACCATAGCAATTGCTGATCACTTTTGGCCTTCAGTTGGGTCCAGAAGAAAGGGTTTTGGCGTAATAGATACGCGTAGACGTGAGATTGAGGACATGCGACTTGCATTTCCTTCAATCAGGATACTCGATTCAGCAGAGGTCGACATCGAATCAAATGGAAAGCTGGCATCAGTTTCAGGGGGGTTGGAGCAGTTTGATCTAGTGATTGGCTCAGTGCATCATAGCAGTGGCTCTCGCATGTGGGCTTCAACAATTGAGAAGGTCCTGCGGAACTACAGCTTTGACATCCTTGGACATTGGGACGGGTACCTAACCTCGTATAGCAAAGAGGATGCAGAGAGAGTCGCCTCAATTCTGGCAGAAAAAAAGGTCGCAGTTGAACTTAGTCTTCGCTATGAAACGGAACATGAAGACTTCCTTGAGATAGCCAAGGATCAGGGGTGTATGTTCACTCTGGGTAGTGATTCTCATAGGGTGAAAACGATTGGTCAACTTGATAGACAGATCAAGATTGCCAAGTCTCTGGGACTACCACTTCTTGAGATACGCTAACTTACCTGACATCCCAGACACTGGCCAGAAGGCTTTTTTCGTACCAATCCTGACTAGTCGATACGACTCAATGGAGTTAAGACCACAATGACAGAGAAATTCATGTTTCCCTCTGATGGATGGATAGCAAAATACATGGAACTGTTGAATGCCAATGCTGCCTACAAGGATGCTGCAAAGACTTGGGAGGGCGACTTCGTTTTCGAGGTCACACCTGATGGTGATTTAGTAAAGGAACCAATACGATTCTACCTCGACCTATGGCATGGTGATTGTCGAGACGCACGGATGGCAAATCCCGATGACTCAGCTGAGTTCATCTATGCAGGGCCATACAAGAACTGGCTTCTACTCTTTGAGGGCCAGATCGATCCAATCAAAGGAATCATGTCAAGGAAATTCAAGCTCACTGGCGACATGGGTAAAATCATGAGATATACAAAGGCAGCTGCAGAACTTGTAGCTACAGCCAATCAAGTCCCAACAATATACCTTGGTGAAGAAGAATAACGGATTTGTAATAATGTCACTCATCCACACTGAGCTCTGTGATATGCTTGGGATAAAACACCCCATTCTACAGGGGGGAATGGGTCCTTACAAGACCGAAGACCTTGCCCTAGCAGTATCCAATGCAGGTGCATTGGGTATCATCAGCAGTATTGGGATGGCTGCAACCCTCCTCCCAGAGGCTGCACCTGTTGACGCAGAGAGGCTCTTTGGTTCAGATCCCCCAAGAGTGATTCTACGCAAGTCCATTGAGAGAGTTGCCAAAGAAACCCGAAAGAAGAGTGGCATCTTCGGTGTCAATGTACCTGGGGCTGCTGAGTTTCTATTGGCATCTAAGATGTTTGTTGAAGAAACGATAGAAGCAAGGGAGAATGACTCAGACATAGAAAAACGACTCCGAGTCATGGTCACATCAGCTGGCAATCCCACTCCTTGGGCAGAAATAAAGAAGCATGGTATGATCTGGGCACACGTCGTTCCATCGGTCTATCATGCGAAGAAGGCAGAGAAAGCTGGTGTAGATTTGATTGTTGCTTCAGGCCATGAGGGAGGAGCGCATATCTCATGGGATCCTGTTCACTCAATGGTGCTAGTTCCTGCAGTTGCTAAGGCTGTGAAGACACCGGTGATTGGTGCCGGAGGTTTTTGTGATGGGGTAACACTGGCTGCCGCACTGAGTCTTGGTGCAGTGGGAATCCAGATAGGTACTAGACTGATTGCTACTCAAGAGAGCGATTTCGAACCATTGTGGAAACAAGCTATAATTGATAGAGAAGAAAGACAGACTCTAGCAGGACGGGGACTCTTTGGACCAATGAGATTCATTAGAAATCGAAGGGCAGAAGATATTGTGGAACAAACACTTGAGGACGTTCCTCGCTTCTTTCTTGGTGAGCCTGTAGAATCGAACGAGGAGATTCTCGAGCTTGAGAGGTCTGGATTTCAGCATCTATTAGATGGCGATTCTGACAACGCACTGATGTTTGGAGGTGAGGTTGTCGGTCGCATCTCGGATCTACCAACAGTTGAGGAATTGATTAATCGAGTAATCAAAGAAGCGGTCCAAGTGATCAGCGAGCTCCCAGACGTCATCAAATGATTCCACAGCATGAAGACAGCAGGATTAAAGTAAGGGTTCAGGGATTGAATCAGCGTTACGTCCATTGACTGTTTTAGGACGATTAGTAGAAAGGAGCGTTCTTAGATTTGTGGTGGTTTGCTATACCAAAGGTTGTCTTTGGAGATGATGCTATAGAAGAGCTTGAACTAGTAAAGGGCTCTAAGGCATTAATCGTCACTGACAGTGTGATTAACGGATTCGGATTTCCAAACAAAGTCAGTGATATGTTGACTACAAATGGTTGGAAAGTAACAATATGGGATGGAGCTGAACCGGATCCGCGAATTTCAGTTGCAAAGAGTGCAGCTGACGCAATGACCGAGTTTGAACCTGATTGGATCATCGCCGTTGGTGGTGGGAGTGTTATGGATACAGCGAAGGCAGCATGGGTTCTATATGAGCATCCTGAGATCCAATTAGAGGCAGTGACACCACTGGAACCTCTTGACCTTCGAAACAAGGCCCGACTCATGTGCATACCAACCACGGCGGGTACTGGTTCAGAGGCAACAAAGGCGATAGTCATTCGCGAGGATGAAACAGGTCGCAAGTTTGCTACAACAAATCCCGAACTTGTGCCAGACATGGCCATCTTGGATCCAGAGTTTGTAAAGGGATTACCGAAGAATCTTACAGCTTACACCGGTATGGATGCATTGACGCATGCTGTTGAGGGTTATGTGTCCATGTGGAAGAATGACTTCTCTGATGCATGTTCTATGAAGGCTGTACAGATGGTATTCGAGTGGCTTCCTAAGTCTATAAGTAATTTAGAGGATTTGGGGGCAAGGGAGAAGATGCTTGTTGCAGCAAGCCTTGCAGGAATGTCATTCAGTAACTCCCAAGTAGCATTAGCACATTCTCTGGGACACTGCCTTGGATCAGTTCATAGATTACAACATGGCATGGCAGTTGGAATGGCACTGCCATATACTATTGAGTTCAATCACAAAGATACACCTGATGCGGCTCAACACTATCAAGAATTAGCCAGACTAGTAGGTATTGATGAGAAAGATCCTGACAAGGCAGCACGTGGTTTTGCCAAACAGATACGAGAACTCATGACCAGTGTTGGAGCACCAACCAGTTTAAAGGAAGCAGGGCTCTCGAAAGAAGATTTTGATAATGGATTGGAGAAACTCATTGAATTCACAATGATGGACTCATCAATCACTATGAATCCAAGATTCATAGACAGTGATGGACTGCGTACGTTCTACACGTATATGTACGAAGGAAAGCCTATCGATTTCTAGAGGGATGATGAATGCAGGGGTATCGCGGAAAACTTCTGATTGTTAATCTTACTAGTGGCCAAATAACTGAACAATCTCTTGATGAGAGTCTTGCAAGGCAGTTTATCGGAGGTTCAGGACTTGGAGTCCGATTATTGTATGACAAGATAGACGCCCAGACAGATCCTTTGGGTGTTGACAATCCATTGATGTTTCTTACAGGACCGTTTGCTGGGACAATGGTTCCCACAGGGAGTAAGATGACTGTCTGTGCTAAGTCACCACTAACTGGCTTGCTTGGATACAGCACGGTGGGTGGTCATCTGGGAGCAGACATAAAGTTTGCAGGTCTGGATGGCATAATCTTTGAGGGACAGTCGCCCAAACCAGTCTATCTCTATGTAAATGATTCAGAGTATGAACTACGAGATGCGGCACATCTCTGGGGGAAGGACACGGAGGTTGTATGGGAGACCCTGAAGGAAGAGACTGGTCATCGAAATGCGGGGATTGCTAGGATTGGAATTGCTGGTGAGAATCTAGTAAAGTATGCGTGCATTATAGTGGATCACCATCGTGCAGCTGGTCGAACGGGTATGGGTGCAGTGATGGGTTCAAAGAAGCTGAAGGCTATCGTCATCAACGGAACTGATCGAAAGGTTCCTGTCACCCATCCTAATGAACTGGTTGAGTTAGCTAAGGCTATGAATGCAGACAAGAGTGAGGACCCCACTTTCACCATGTACACAGATCTAGGTAGCTCAGGCTATGTCGATATGGCGAGTATGATGTATGGCTCCATGCCAGCAAGATACTATACAGTGGGCGAGTTTGACAGCTACGACGTAAGCGGTACATCCATGAAGGAAACGATTCTAGTAGGTAAAACCGCATGTTATCGCTGTCCAATAGGCTGTGGTAGGAAGATAGACATCAAGGAGGGTAAGTACGCGACAGGGGAGTTCTCAGGCCCAGAGTATGAAACAATGGGCTCTATGGGCACATTACTCCTGAATAACAACCTAGAGTCTATTGCATTTGCCAACAAGCAGCTTGCATTGTTCGGTATCGACTCAATTACAGGTGGCAATACGATAGCCTTCGTCTATTACCTCTTTTCAGAAGGAAAAATCACTGCCAAAGATATTGATGGTATAACACCTGAGTGGGGTGAGGTCGATTCCGCCCTCGCATTTCTGGAGAAGATAGCCAAGAGAGAGGGAGTGGGAAATGACCTTGCCGAGGGATCACTCCACTTTGGAAAGAAACATGGTGTAGAGGAACTTGCTGTTCAAATGAACGGTATGGAGCCAGCTATGCATGATCCAAGAGGTTTCTCAGGTTTGGCTATCACGTATGCCACTTCACCACGTGGTGCATGTCACATGACTGCGGATATGTATAATATCCAGATGGGCCAGATTGACGAGAGTTGGGATATAGAGAGTAATGATAGATTTGATAATGAAGCCGATCTAGTGGCGCGAGTTCAAAACTTCAGGTGCATCACTAACTCAGCCCTCACATGTAATTTCTATCCCATTTATGGCAATGAGATGGCTAACTGTCTTAGCCTAGTGACAGGGTGGGATATCACTGTTGAAGAACTGAAGAAGACTGCAGAGAGAATTTTCACACTTGAGCGACTATTGAATCTTAAACTAGGATATAATTCCAAGAATGAGGGACTTCCTAAGCTCCTGTTACAACCATTAGAGGGACCAACAGAGGAACATGTACCAGATGTGGAGGCGCATTTAGATAAGTGGTATGAATATCGGGGTTGGGATAGAGAGACAGGTATGCCATCACCAGAACAAATCAAGACTTTGGGGCTTGAGGATATGACAATCTAGGAGGTTGTAGTATACAATTCGATATTGGATTAGTTGAATTGGTTCAAAATCTATTATCTTGGGCTACTCCATTCTTTAGAGTGATAACAGATCTTGGTTCAGAGTTATTCTACATTATGCTTATTCTGATTGGGTATTGGGGATTCAAAAAACGAGAGTCCATCACTTTTGGACTCGTCCTGGTTACTTCATTTATGCTGAATTATTGGCTTAAGGTCACAATCAAGAATCCCAGACCAGATTCATCTTATTGGTATCCTGGAGCTGACCCACCCAACTATAGCACTCCAAGCGGCCATTCCCAATCATCAGCAACAGTCTTTGGATGGATTGCTGCAAAAGGTAAGAGAGTTTGGTTGTTTATCCTCTCTACTGTATTAGTACTCCTTATTGGTCTCTCGAGAGTTGTTCTGGGCGTCCATTACTTGGAGGACATTCTGTTAGGATGGAGCATTGGTATACTGATAGTCATCATCTTGTATTTCATAGAACCACAAGTCTCTGCATTTATCTCCAAACAAAAAGAGGTCATGGTATACACGTGTTTCTTTGTTATTGGACTCCTAACTACAATTGTGACCACCCTGTTAGTACCTCCCGAAACAGTTCCGGCCCTGGAAAATTTTGGTGCATTTGGAGGATTGATAATGGGACTTGCGATATCATTACCTCTTGAGAAAAGGTATGTCGATTTCGAGATTGAGCCTATTAGTAGGCAAAATTGGAGACCTGTGATTCGTGTTGTAGTGGGAATCATTCTTGTTATAGGAATGCTCTTGGGATTATCAATAGTACTACTGTCAGAGGTTGTCTGGATGAGGACATTAAGATATTTGATTGTCACAATATTTGGAGTTCTCATTTGGCCTGCGATATTCAAGAAGGCAAATCTGTAGATCGCGTCTTAGGTCAACCTATCCTACGATGCTCAGTTGTCACAAGGTCCGACTATGAATCAAAATTAACTCGGTAGATTCAATAATCGCGTTTGTCCTCGGTTTGCGTGTGAGCAAAATGAGTGAGAGATTCACTATACCGGTATCAAGCCCGTTGTTTCCAAAACCACCCTACCACTATGTAGATGCAAAGATCTTCTTGGCACTCTTCAATCCTCCTGAGGACTGTCTTGAGAAGTTTCTACCCGAACCACTTCGTCCATCACAGATGCCTCTAGCGGGAATTATGACGGGTGAGCAACCATGTAAGGAAACAGGTACTTTTATGGAGTCTGCCTTACTCGTCCAGTGCCTCTTCGATAATCCAGAAACTAACGAGGAAGAGGTTGGTGTCTATTTTTCACATTGTTATGCAGATACTGATATTGCTATAGCTTCAGGTCGCGAGTTCTGGGGATACCCTCGAAAACAAGCGGATATCAATTTGAACTGGGAGGGTGATACACTCACAGGAACAACTGTTCGCGACGGAACAACACTGATGAAAGCCACTTGTACATTAGATGATGAGGGAGAGTGGATTGATTCCGGACCCAATCTCAACTTCAAGCTCATACCGAGTGTAACCGGAGAAGGTCTTGACCTTGCGCAATTGACTGCAGCCTACCTGAAATATGATGTAAAGCACGGTCGATCGGGTGAAGTTGAATTGGAGTTTAAGAACGGCCCTAATGATGACTTTGGAGTTATTGAAATTGAGACACCGATGATTGGACTTTATTTCGATACAAACATCCTTGTTCCACTAGGAAAGGTCATGGCAAATCTCTAGAGATAATCAGATGCCTCTATCTGTGAAATCCTGACACCAGCACGATGCGTATACTTCCCATAGACACTGACGCAAATCAAGGCAAAGACAGGCAGACCCAAGTAGGCATAAAGCGCTCCCAAGAAGAGCCCAATTCCAATCATTGCGAACACTCCTGAGTAGGCTATCAAATATGGGAGAAGTTGAGCACGCAAAATCGACCATCCTCTAATTGGCATCTGTACTGACGCACCTCGTTGCCTTAACATCTTTCTTTGAGCTTTGAAGTCACCACCCATAGCAGCAGCATTGGCTGAAATCGCACCTGAGGCCATTGTTATGAAGCCAGCTGAGATAATCAACAATGGGATGTAGGACCATAGGATTGGAGGTGCTAGGAATAGGAGAACAAAAGATACTACAACTCCTGCAGCCATTGAGAAGGGAACAGCACTGAGCACCTTCCCTTTGATGTAGTCATCCATACTTGCACTTGCCAATTGAAGGTTCATCAGATTCTTACCCTCGTAAACCAGTTCATATCCTGCAAAGTATAGACCATAAGAAGTCGCGAATGGAATAAGGAGTGCAACTAGGAAGAGTGGAGTCAATCCGAGTAACTCATCTCCGCCAATAAGCATTGGGAAGACCATCCATATCGCAAAGCGAAGCGGACCTAGAAGATACTGAGTGAACACTCGTGCTTCACGTCGAACTGAAGCTATGTTGTACCACATTGATACACTAGTTGTGCTACTGAGTTTGAACCATGGAATCCTGATTGGGTCCCAGTTTGTGTGAGCCGTTCGTTTGTACTCCTTTGTACCTCTCTTGGTCTTGATGTATAACCATCCACTATAATGAGCCTCCTCACTAACTAGAGCATTGGTATAGAGTAAGACCCCAGCAAGAACCATCGATACTAACAGAGCAAGGACACTCTCAAGTGCAATTGGCGCTCCAACAAGAAGATTGAGAGATACTGCACTGGTTGCATATCCAGGAGTTATACTTGATGAGAAACCAAGTGATTCTGCCACTGCAAAGATAGAGTCTAGGAAGAAAGAAGTACCCCCATTACCCATGTATATGCTAAGATACCAGAGTGTACTGATGAGTATTGTACTTGCTGTAAGAATTGCATATCCCACTTGTTTTAGCGTGCGTCTATTAGCTAGAAGACGAGAGAAAACGAGTCCAAGTAATCCTCCAAAGGAAACCCCTAGTGTAGTCAGTGTAAGTAACATGACAGCAAAGACAGGTATTGAGAGAAACGCGAACGTAGCAGTGGAAACAATACTGAATCCTATGAATATTGGAACACCGATAACGAGCCACAGAAGTGAGCTATAGATGATGATAACTACCATCTTCTCCATGAAGATTGTCCTGAGTTGAAGAGGCATGACCATTAGATACTCCATCTTCGCACTATTTCCCACAGTGGCAGAGCTAATCATAATTGATCCAACAAATCCGAATAGAAGAATCGCATTGAAAATAGTGGCTCCAAAACCAGGATTGTCAGTTACATAGACTGCGATTTCACTCCAGAAAGGTGGTACTAAGAAAAGAATAATCAAAATGATAGCGATAGCAAGGAGGCACACTCCAATGACAGGAACTAGACGTCGGAGAGTACTCTTTCCTTCAGTCCGTTTACCTCTAGCTCCAGTTACCCTGAATGTTTGTCGTAAGTCAAGGCGTAACAGAACTAAGAGGTCGTGTATCATTACTTGATCTCACCTAGATATTGAGCGATCTTCTGCATATCTGGTCCACCTGTCAGTGATAGGAATATCTCTTCCAGTGAACGCAGACCCTTTGCTTCTACATGCAACTGATCCATTGTGCCCTCAGCTATCATCTTACCCTCGTTTATTATGCCAATTCGGTCGCACATCTGTTCTGCAATCTCAAGAACATGAGTGGAAATCAGAATAGCAACACCACGAGTTCGTAAGCCGTTGAGTATCTCCTTAATTGTCGCAGCACCTCGAGGGTCAATACCAGCCTGCATCTCATCAAGTATCAGAACCCTAGGACGATGAATCAGTGCAGCTACTAGGCTTATCTTCCGAGCCATTCCTTTGGAATAGGTCTCGATTAGGTCATCACTGGCATCCTTAATATCAAGTAGAGATAGAATCTCGTCAATCGCTTCATCTCTTTGTGGGCCGCGGTCTACCTTCCAGATATCACTGATGTAGTTGACAAATTCCCAACCAGTAAGGGTTTCAGGAAGTACAGGTTCCTCCGGAACGTACCCCATCAGTTTTTTAGCCTCAACAGCCTCCTTACGAATGTCGTAACCCCATATTCGTGCAGTCCCACCACTGGGTCTCAAGAGACCTAGCAACATCTTCATTGTCGTGGACTTACCTGAACCGTTGGGACCAAGAAGTCCGTATATCTCTCCAGGTTGTACACGAAAACTCAGCTTGTCAACGGCTGTAAATGCACTAAACTTCTTCCTGAGTTCCTTTACCTCAATCAAAGCAATCATGAAAACTCGCAAGAATTGACAATTTATGCATTGGCATCAAAGAAGTATGTGATGATTTATGAAAATCCATAGCGGATGGTTATTATATCTGTAATTTCAATTTGAAACCATGCCTCTCGAAACATGGCGGTTATTAGACCTTGGACCAATACCGCCTCTTGAAACTCAGACAATTTATGATATGATTGCCCAGGGTATCACTGAGGGAGAATCTGAGAACACACTGATTATCTGTTGGCCAGCAAAGCCGTTAGTGAGTCTTGGCTACTTTCAAGAAATCAAGAAAGACATTGATCTTGACTTCTGTCGTGATAATGATATCTTCGTCACTCGTCGTGTGATTGGTGGTGGTGGCGTCTATCTAGACGAGGGACAAATGTTCTATCAACTAATTGGCAGGATTGACAGTCCAACAACACCCAAAACAATTGATGCATACTATCGAAAGTTCCTGGAGGCGCCTGTACAAGCCTATCGTAATCTAGGAATTGATGCTCACTTCAAACCTGTGAATGATATCCAGACAGCTGCTGGTAAGAAGGTCTCTGGAAATGGTGCAGGAGATGTAGGTGATGCAAGGATTCTTACTGGTAATCTGATATTTGACTTCAACTTCGACATGATGGTGAAAGTGCTTAAAGTTCCAGATGAGAAGTTTAGAGATAAGATTGCGCAGGGACTCAGACAAAGAATGTCCACAATTCTACTTGAAAAGGGAGAACTCCCCGATCGTGAAGAAGTAAAGAAGGACCTTGTGGACCAGTTCAGTAGAGTAATGGATGTTGATTTCAAGCTAGGTGAACTGACAAAATGGGAGAGAGATAGAATGTCAGAGTTAGCGTCAAAGTATCACTCCGATGAATGGCTCCATTGGAGGAGTGGAGGTCGTCTGGACTCTCGCGTTGTAAGAATATCAGCTTCTAGTACAATAGGCACTTCAAACTACAAGGCGGAAGGTGGTCTGATACGGATAACCTTAGAGGATGTTGAAGACAAACTCCATGAGATTGTCATTAGCGGTGACTTCTTCATGTTACCAATTGACGCCATTACTAAGGTAGAGAAAGGGCTGATTGGAGCAGATACAACTGGTGATGATATACTCCAGAGGTTAAAGCAGCTATACAAGGATATTCCAGTGGAGTCTCCAGGTGTAACACCAGAGGACATAGACACAGCTATTAAAATGGCTATAGGAGACAAATGATATCTAAGCATCTAGCAGTAGATGACTACGATGAAATCATTCCAAGTCCGTGCCCCTGGGAGAATCTGCCTCTTTGGAGAACATAGTGATTACATTGGACTAGATGTGATTCCATCTGCTATAACATTGACAATTGAGATTGAGGGTCGTGTAAGAGATGATACAGTTGTCAGTGTCGATTATCTGGATTTGAAAGAGGATGATGAGTTCCATATAGACAAGGAATTGGAATACCGACATCAAAGAGACTATCTACGAAGTGCATTCAATGTCCTAAAAGGGAAGGGAATTAGACCCAAGCAGGGTGCAGACCTCAGAGTTCGAGGCTCAATTCCAATGGGGGGTGGTCTCTCAAGTTCGAGTGCCCTTGCTGTGGCATCAGTCTTGACTGTCATGCAACTCTCTAATCACTATTCAGATCCTGAGTCTGTTGCACGTCTTGCACATCAGGTTGAGGTGATTGAATTTGGTGAGAGTGGGGGTATGCAAGACCATTATGGTTCAAGTTATGGTGGTATAATCCATTTAGACTTGGGTAAGGACTACAAGGTGACTCAACTATCTACAACACTCTCAGGGATTATCATTGGAGACTCGGAAGAACCAAAGACCGACAGTGTAGGGGATATCAAGAGTCTGAAAGAAACCATTGAGAACGAATATCGTATGATCTCAGAGTCTATCGAGTTTGACCGGAGAACTACTCCTATCAATAATGTCTATGGCCTCAGTAGAGCTAGACCAAGTGAGTCTAGAAGTATAGCAGAGGCAACTCTGAGAAATCGAGACCTCACACAACGTGCGTTTCTTGTATTGAATCAGTCGAAGGTTGATCTCAAAGTTGTTGGAGGTTTGTTGGATGAGCATCACGAGATTCTTCGAGACGGCTTACACAGATCAACACCTAAAATTGAGAGAATGATCAATGCAGCCAAAAATGCAGGCGCTATAGGATGCAAGATGAACGGAAGTGGTGGTGGTGGAACAATGATGGCACTTGCACCTGGTTGTGAAAAAGAGGTCGCAGATGCGATCCGAGAGGTAGGAGGAACACCATATATGACTGAGATAGGTCCGGGAGCAAGCCGGACCATTCTCAAGTAGTAACTCAGTTACCTTCTGCGAGTTCCTTCATTCTTGCTTCAACAATCTCAAGAATCTCTTCCTTAAGCTTTCTGCCGTCAGTCAGAAGTTTCTCGACCTCAGCAGCTATGCTATCTGTGTACTTCTTATCTTTGATATTTCCTAAATTAATTCGGACATTGAGAGCTGCACCGTCCATTGCAGCCATTAAGGCATGAGCTGCAACACCAGCATCTGTAATAGCATTTGAGTTGCCCTTTGCAGCTGCAACCTTTGCATGCGTCATTGCCATGTAAGAGTGACGCATTGTTTCAAGAGGTACGTTTGCCGCTTTAATTGTCGCTTCTTCAATTGCTTTGGCCTTGGCCTTCTTCTCTGCATCAGTCTCTTCAGGCATCTTGAATAATCCCATGACCTCGTCAAATGCAGCTGAGTCACGCTCAACTAGGTCCATTAAGACTCCACGATCGTTCTCACAAGCGTGACGATGCTCAAGCATCTCTTCTTTGATGGCAGCAAAGCGACGTCCTGAAAGTGAGAGTCCTGTCACCATACACACGAGTGCAGCCCCATATGAGCCCATTGCGGCAGCTACACTGCCACCACCGGGTGTTGCTCTCGCTCTTCGAATCTGGTTACCAAACTCTAGCACTGACATCTCACTGAATGTCTTCTTTGTTGGGTCCTCTGCACCTCCTAAGTAGTAGAGATCCAGAATCATACTCTCATCAAGTTTCTCTGGTTGGAGATAGTATTTGAGAGCGTCAATGAGTGCGAAGAGAGGAACCATTCCAACAATCTCAGTCTCAATAACAGTGGCTCCAAATCTTCGAGCCTCATTGCGAACTACCTCGAGGACCTGATGTATCTTGGTTCTCTTTGGATGAGTCAAATTGAGAGAGACTTGGGCACAATTCTTGTCTGGCAGTTCAAGTCCGATTCCCTGGACATTGACAAAACCTCCAGTAGTTCCACGAACTGCATCAGCACAGACCTTTGCAACCTTGACATCTGTTGTGCTCAGGTTGAAGTTGATAGCAATGAGAAAGTTGCGTGC
>JAEOST010000750.1 GCA_016840245.1 Candidatus Thorarchaeota archaeon | reverse complement strand
TATGTTTATGATCTAGAAGGGAATCTCAAGACTACAATTGATGACCCCCCCGATTCGAATATTCAGGACTGGATCACAATTGATGGTCGACTCTTCGGAGCTCAATCTAGTATTAGTAATGATGACATAGTAATCTGGGAGCCATCAAGTAATGGTAATTCACTCATTCGTCGGGGAAAGATTACAACTTCTGACCAACGAACGAGTAACGGATTGACTTGGTTCAATGGTACTTGGTGGACTTGCAGTGGTACAACCATCCCAACACTTCATCAACTTCCTGGTGAAGATTTGGAGATGTGGATAAAGGACTACTTCATCGAGTCAAAATTACCAATTACCGCGGGTCATGCTGTTGAAGGTAGAATACGGATGGATGGCAATCAAGCTTTCAACTTTGGTTTTGCAAATGATTGGGCTGCATCACCACCGATGGTCATAAGCCACGGTTTTGGTGGGAATATATCTCTATCAATCAATGATCAAGAGGTTGGTCCACTTGAGTTTGAGAATAACACTTGGACTACGCTGAGTGTAATGTGGGAACCTGGATATGCTGAACTATGGAGTAATAGAATGCAGTATCTCTCTCTCTCCTCACCCACAATTTCTGATATCTATCTAACACCTGGTTTACAGCTCTGGGGTTCTGCTGATTCACGTGTTTATGCCAAGTGGATTTTCGTTAGAAAATGGACATCTGATTCACCTGTGCATGGTTCTTGGGAATCCACTGGTCCATGCGTATTGAACATAACTACAACAACAACCACAACAACAACTCAACCTACCAATCCGAATTATGCATTACCCTTGATAGTAGTGTCAGGTATTATTGTCACACTAGCTGCTGTAGGAATCTTGATGTATCGAAAAAGAGGTTAGAACACTTTTTCCTTGAATCTGATTTTTGTAAAGTAAATCGGATCCACATCTGAGTATTGAAAACCCATCCTCTCATAGAGTCGTCTAGCAGGTTCATTCTCCTCGAAAAAGTGCAGGAATATTCTTGGCGTCTTCTCAAGGAGTGCTTCTGTAACAGCAACGACACAGTTAGAGGCCAGACCCTTTCTTTTGTAATCTGGGTGTGTTGCGACGTTACCTATCTCTGAACCATAGGGTGTGACATAGTGAACTCCTGCTACAGCTATGACTTGACTCTCATCATCTCGGACACCATAAAATGGACCCAAGTTCATGACACTGGGTGTCCAGGCGGGTGTACCACTCAGGCGATACAGCTCTCTAAGACTATCTGCATCTTCCATTGTTAAAGGAATAGGGTCTGCATCTCCCCATGATGAGAGGTCATTGGTACAATCACAGACCATCTGTCTTTCTTTTGTTGGTTCAAATTTATCACAAAGAGGTTTCAAAATCTCTAGTTGTTCTGAGGTGCATATCAGAATGAGGTCTCTCGAATGTAGGTCTTCTTCAAAGTTCCTTACGATTCTCTCAAGATTCCCCGTATCATTTGCCCAGAATGCACCAGCCAAAAAATCAAGATCTTTGTAGACTGAAAAGACTGCTTTGATATCTTCATCATCACTTAAAACTCTAACATCACACCATTCACGTAATTGAGTGCAGTCAGCTATCAATATGATGTTCTCTAAGGGATTTTGTCCTATGATTGAGAGTACCCTATCTTCATTTTCAGGTCCATACTGTTTTATCTCAGACATGTTGCATGAACTTGACTTACCAGCAACAAAAAGATGCCTATGGATTGAAAACCATATAACTGAAAGATACTTCATAGTCACAGGGAATGTGAACCTTGGGAAAATCCAGAACCATTGGAAATGCATTGAGTAGTGTTACAATATTCGTATTCATACTCTGGGTTATCTTTCCAGAACGAGTCCTTCCTTCAGCTATTGTAGTTACTTCAATATTCGGTTTTCCAATTCTTCTCATTTTTCTCTTCATTGTCTATGGATTTCGCATTTTCGCTAGGGATCAAATAAAGAGTTACAGAAAGATTCACCGACCCCGAGACTCCACAATCATCACTCGTGTGGTTGTTGAGAGGACAACTGGCTCTGAAGTTATTATTCAAGGTGGACAGGACACTACCTTCAGAGAAGCAATCTTACATGATTGGCCATTTCCAGAGATACCTGTCAAATCATCTTGGATTATCCAAGATGAGGCCAGTAACGATATCACTAATCGCCCTCTATCATCCTACGGTGGCATTGCAGAACTAGTGGGAATCTATGACCCTGGTGTTTCATATGAGGATGAATCCGATAGATACTCATCTATTGATGAAGGTGTAGTATATTACGACTAGAGTTGGTTATGCGGTCTTGGGTACTTATATAGGATAACGATGAATTGAAACCCTGCGAGAGGTCAGTCAATGAAAGACACAGTTTCTCAGATACTAAAACAGGGTCTTAGAGGTCATAACACCAACATGTCACCGAGAAGGTTATTCCTTGGTCTTGATGTGGATTCAGCACGTCTTGTTCCAAGTGAGGGT
>JAEOST010000077.1 GCA_016840245.1 Candidatus Thorarchaeota archaeon | reverse complement strand
TAGCCGTCTACAAAGCCGGTAGGATTGTATTCACAAATTCAGCATTTTCAGATATTTCCGGTTATTCAAAGAAGGAGCTTCTGCAGATGGAAGCTGCAGAGGCCTGGAAGATATTCCATCCTGATGACCAGCAAGGATTCCGAGATCGCTACACACGGTTTAGAGAAACTGGTGAAATCGAGAGTCTGACTGAGTATCGAATACTACGAAAAGATGGTAACGTGCGTTGGGTGGAGGGTAGTGCCAGTGTCATTGAGTTTGATGGCGAAGAGGCTCTGCAACGGACCATTGTTGATATTACACATCGAGTGGCAGCAGAAGTTGCACTTCGTGAGGAACGTGATAAAGCACAGACATATCTCGATGTTGCTGGCGTTATTTTTCTTGCACTTAATACAGAAGGCCAAATAAAATTACTCAACAGGAGGGGGTGCGAGATTCTAGGTTGCGATCAGGAGAGTTCAATAGGACATAGTTGGTTCGATTTTGTACCTCCTCGACATCGTGATGATGTAATTGCTAATTTTGGGGCAAGGATGCAAGGTAAAGTAGAAGGTGTTACTTATCGTGAACGTCCCGTCTTAACTAAGAATGGATCTGAACGCATAATCGGATGGAGAACTGTAGTCTTAAAGGATGATCAAGGAGAAATCATCGGACTCATCAGTTCAGGTGAAGATGTTACTGAAGAAAGAGAAGCTCAACGAGAACTTCGTGAAAGTGAGATTAAATTCCGAACTCTCGTGCAGTCAATGAATGATATTGTACTTGTTTACGATGAGAGTGATTGTCATTCTCAATACTATGCGCCGGATGAAAGGTTATTCTATGTACCTCCGGAAGAGTTTCTTGGAAAACCGATAGGTGAGGTTCTTCCACAAAATGTTAGTGAACCATATCTTGCTGCCGCACAAAGGGTAAGAAATAGTGGTATGAGTGAAACGTACGATTATAACTTGGTCACTGATGGAGTAGAGATGTGGTTCTCAGCGAACATGAGTCTACATGAAGATGGCAAATCCATTGTATCTGTAGTAAGAAACATAACAGAACGAAAGAAAGCTTTGGATTTGGTGGCTCGTGAGCGTAGTGCATTCAGAATGATTGCTGAGGCAGCAATGGATGCAACAAATCCGTCTGACATGGCTCAGAGTGTTATCATTGGCCTTGTTGAAATCTTGGACTTTGATATAGGAACGATTCGCTTGTATGATGAGATGGAAAATGTACTTCGTCCTACTGCAATAATTGGAGTTGAATCAAATCAATTACAGCAGATGGTAGAGTGTACGGAAGAAACTGCATCAAGAGTTATTGTAGCTAAAGTAGCAATTTCTAAAGAGCCACTAGTTTGTTCTGATGTTCTTGATAATGCAGAGTTAGAAATCTACAAAGAACGATTGAATATCCTTGGACTTCGTGCACTCATAGCTTGGCCCGTATTAGACGAGAGTGGAAAACTGCTTGGAGTGTTCAGCTTGGGTGCAAAGTCCCCAAGAAACTTACCTGAAGATTTAGCGAGCTTCTTTGAGACTGTTTCTGAAATGTTCGCTACTATAGTTATTAACATCAGAAAACAAAGAGAAGCTGAAACTGCTCTTCAGGCAAGTGAAGAAAAATACCGTACACTCCTGACGAACATACCTCAGAAGGTATTCTACAAAGACTTGGATTCCATCTATATCGCTGCAAATCCTGCATTTGCTAGGGACCATAGTTTAACCCCTGAGGAGATAGTTGGGAAGACAGATTATGACTTGTATCCAAAGGATCTAGCAGACTCATACTTATCGGTTGACAAGAGTGTTTTGTCATCTGGGGTTCACTATCGGGATGATGAACGATTTATTGAAAGTGGTGTTGAAAAGATTGGACACATTGTGAAGGCTCCTGTAATTGATGATAATGGAACAGTTATCGGAATCTTGGGTATCTTCTGGGATATTACAGAACGGAAAAGAGCTGAGGAATCACTTGAACGGGATCGTGCTGCATTCCGAATAATTGCTGAGGCTGCAGTCAGCGCTACAAGTACAACAGATATGGGTTCGAGAATAGTGGCGGGTCTTGTTGAACTATTGGATTTCGATATCGGAGCACTTCGCTTGTATAACGAGAATCATAACATTCTACATCCCACCGCATTTGTTGGTTTGGATGATGAAGCAACACAACAAACATTGGTATGTACTCCAGAACAGGAGTCTCAATGGGTCATGGTTCGAGCGGCAGTATCAAAGACTCCTATAATTATCTCAGATATCTCTACAGATGAAGAATACAAATCACATAGACCAAATATGCAGGACCTTGGAATTCAAACAACTATTACTTGGCCGATATTGGGTGACAGGGATGAGCTTCTAGGAATCATTGGGTTAGCTGGAAGAAATCCCAAAAAATATGGAACTGATATTGAACACTTCTTCGAGAATGTAATTGGAATGCTATCAACAGTACTCACGAGAAGACGTGTTGAAGATGCTTTGAGGATGTCTGAAGGTAGATATCGTGATTTATTGAGGAATGTGTCTGAAGGTGTTATAATCACAGATTTAGATGAGAATCTGGTTTTCGTCAATAAGGTCTTTGCTGATCTGTTAGGATTTCCAAGAGAGCAGCTGATCGGTTTTGATTTACGAGATCTTGTGGTAAAGGATGATACTGAGAAGATCACAGAAGAAACTCAAAGACGCTTAAAGGAAAAGGTCTCCACTTATCAACTACAATTTGTTAGGAGTGATAATCAGATACGTGATGCTCGAGTTTCAGCAGTCCCCTCAAGAGATGATGACGGACGAATTGATGGATCTGTTGCTTTTATTTCAGATATAACAGATCAATTAATCGCAGAGCGTGAGGTCAAACGTTTCAATGAAGAATTGACTCGATTAGTGGAAGAACGAACCTCTGAGCTTGCAGCGGCCAACAAAGAGCTTGAAGCGTTTGCTTATTCTGTATCGCATGACCTACGAGCACCGCTTCGTTCAGTTGATGGCTTCAGCCTTGC
>JAEOST010000749.1 GCA_016840245.1 Candidatus Thorarchaeota archaeon | reverse complement strand
GCAAGACCAGTAGTACCAGAAGTGTAGATTATCATCATTGGAGATTCTGCATCCGTAATCTCTGTATCTGCAGATTCCGATTGACCAGAAACGAGCTCGTTCCACCAGTGGTCTCGGTCTGCTTTCATCTCAACTGAATTTCCAGCCAGATTCAAGACTATCATGTGCTCCATTGATGGAATTCTTTTGACAACCTCATCAGCAATTGGTTTCATTGGAATAGTCTTCCCTCTACGAGCGGACCCATCAACAGTGAATATTGCCTTTGCATCAGCATCACCCAATCGGTCAACTATTGCATTCACACCAAATCCTGAGAATAATGGAAGGATTATTCCACCGACTTTTGCTATGGCTAGCAGTGCAACAACAGTTTCAGGAACCATTGGCATGTAGATTCCGATGGAATCTCCGACACCCAAACCAATTGAACGAAGTGCGTTAGCGGCCTTGTTCACTTCCAAATACAACTCTCCATAAGTCATTGAGCGAGTCGTACCTTCTTCTCCCTCCCATATCAGTGCTGATTGTGCCTCAGTAGGTGTGCCAATGTATTTGTCGAGACAATTGTGAACGATATTCATCTTAGCATCGACACACCAACGAGGCCAAGCGATACCCCGAGAGATATCTACGACCTTTGTATATGGCTTGTAGAATTGAATATCGAGGAACTTCAGAACGGCATCTGTGAACCATCCGACATCCTCTGTTGATCGTTGCATGAGTTCAGCAAAGGTCTCTATACCATGTAGTTTCATGAATCTAGTAAGATTGGCTTTTTCTACAGTTTCTGATGTTGGTCGCCAGACTATCTCACCACCGAACTCAAAGGTTTCTACCAATGGACTGACTCCTCTCTACTAAGCCTTGGAACTCCTCAATAATGTACAATTGCTTATTATAGCGATTGGTTGTTTTGAAATCAACAGCTTTGAACTCGTCATTGTTGTCATGAGGATTGGATTTCTTGCCCTTACGAAGATCAAGCAAACGAATTGCAGACAAACAAATAGCGACATATCTCATTGCGTTTCTATTCGGTTTGATTCTGTATACATTGATTCTTTACATGAATGACTGGAATGTGTATTCTGTTATTCTGGACGTGTTCTCTGTTGAACTCTCAGCCGTTACGGGAGTAATCTTGAGATTCATTAGTGGTCTAGGACTCGCTCTGACTTACACAACATTGTGTGCTCTTCTTTTCGGGGTGCTGGCTCCTTCTTTGAAAGGTCGTAAGATGGCTGCCAGGGTAACTCGTAGTTTGCTCTTAATCCCTACACTTGTTTTGATTCTCTATGCGTTCTATAGAATAGGAGGAGCAATCTTCCTTCTTAGAGAGATTACAGAGTTTGAACTTCTAACAACAATCTTTGGTGTATGGTCATTAGTAGTACTGGTCTATGTCATTCCCTCAATGAAGGAAGAGTATAGACCCGAGATAGAACAGTCAAACGTGACAAGAGTAAAAGAGAAAGTAAGTGATTGGAAATTCTCCATGTGGAGAGGATATCGTTCACACATCAGTAGAGATTATGGTCGAGTGTATGAGAGTGAGTTTCAGAGATATGGAGCTAGGCTGGCACGTATCCGAGTTATCCTAAGTGGTTTCTTACTGCTTCCAATCGCCTTTATGCTTGTTACAGTGACACCATTGGCTGCTGTGAGTGTGGTATTATGGATACGTTTGTTTTCGATTGATCATAAGGACTTTTCAAAACTAGAGAGAGGATTGCTCATTCTATCAACTCTATGCGTTGCCTTACTTACAACCGTTACATTTTTCCAATCGGAATTAATAGGATTCAGAATTTTCTTTGATTGTTCATATGGAATAGGATTGTTGACAGGCGTAGTTCTATTATTCATAATTATGTTGTAAATATGCAAAACATCAGTAATGACATTCACTACAGGGATAATTCAGACTTATTCACAGCATGTCTTGTTATTTCAAGACTACAGGATTTCTTATCTCTGCACCAGTCTTCACATTTCTGTGCGATCTCCTCTTCTCTATATAGAAGATCACACTCTTCACATAGAAATAGGTCGCCCACTTGTTTGGTCATTATTAGATATGAGGATGGTTTGTAGTGATTAGCTTGACGGTGTGGTTGTTCATAGAGCGTTGATCTAAAAGATGTCGCGAAAAATCAAGAGAGAGCTCATCTTCATAAATTGAGGTGTGTTTGGGAAGCTGTGACCAAAATGATTGCTCAAAGAATCGCTGCTTCAGCATTAGACTTGATTGGAAATACACCACTCGTTGATCTCAAACGAATTATTGCTAATTCAGATCTTGATGGGCGCATTCTAGCAAAGGTCGAGTACTTCAATCCAGGTCTTTCGAAAAAGGATAGAATCGCACTTCAGATGATTGAAGATGCTGAAAAAGCTGGGACACTGGAACCAGGTCAGACCGTAATTGAACTCACGAGTGGCAATACAGGAACAGGTCTAGCTATTGTTTGTGCTATGAAGGGCTATCCATTTGTTGCTGTGATGAGCAAGGGGAATACGAAAGAACGAGCTAGAATGATGAGCGCGTATGGAGCTAAGGTTATACTTGTTGATCAAGCACCTGGTGCACCCCCAAATCAGGTGTCAGGAGAGTCTCTTGCATTGGTAGAGAAAGAAACTCAACGTTTGACAGAGGAACTCAAAGCATTCCGTGCAGATCAGTTCGTCTTGGAAGGTAACTGGAGGGCTCATTATCTCAACACAGGTAGAGAGATAGTTGACCAGACCAAAGGAGATTTGCATGCATTCTGTGATTTTGTGGGGTCAGGGGGAAGCTTTGCCGGAGTGTCAATGGCCTTACGTGAGCACAACCCAGATGTGAAGTGTTTCATCATAGAGCCAGAATCAGCAGCGGTTCTTGCTGGGTTAAAATTAACCAGTCCAGACCACAAGATTCAGGGTGGAGGGTATTCAATGTCTGATTTGAAATATCTCAAAGGTATCAAAGCGGATGGATTCATTCAGGTCACAAATGATGAGGCTATTGAGTGTACTAGGCGGCTGGGCAAAGAAGAGGCTCTTTTCTCAGGATTTTCGTCTGGAGCAAACCTAGCAGGTGCAATTCAACTTCTAAAAGGAGAGATGAGTGGGAGCACAATTGTAATCCTTCTTTCCGATAGTGGTTTGAAATATTTGAGCACGGATTTATGGGAATGAATTCCATCTAAACCAATTCAGACAATAAGGATTCAACCGATTCTATCTGCATCTGTGAATTGATGCTATTTGCGCCATCTCGTAGATTTCTTAGACAAAATGGACAGGCAGTAACAAGGATGGATGCTCCAGTTGCTTCTGCTTCCCGAACTCGATTTGCAGCAACTGCCACTGCATCATCACCTCTCCCAGCTCGAAACCCGCCCCCAGCTCCACAACATTTTGCAAACTTGCGATTCCATTCCATCTCAACAAGTTGGACATCGGGTATTGATGAAAGGATTTGCCTAGGTGCTTCATAGACATCTGAATGTCTACCTAGATGACATGGATCATGGTAAGTGATTATTGCTTTCAGAGGTTTTGTCTTGAGTTTGCCATCTTGGACCAGTTTTTGGAGAAACTCCATTGAATGAGTGACCTTGAGCATTGAGCCACCATTCAGCAATGTTTCGTAATCGTGGGAGAGCATTCTATAACATCCAGCACATGACACCAGAATATTGTCTGACTCCATTCTTTCAAAGAGATTAGTCACTCTCTGTGCTTGTTCACGAGCCTGGGCTTCATCACCAACACGGTATACAGGAGAGCCACAGCATATCTGTTCGGTGGGTGTTCTAAAGCTTACACCTGCTGTTCGGAGGATTTTGAGTAAGGAGTCAATTTCATCACCCTCTCTGTAAATCTGTGTGCAACCAAGAAACAGAGTGTAATCTGCTGTATCTAGTTCCGATTCAGGTAACGATTGTAAGAACCTTGCACCTTCATTTGCATCAACGGAATAGGGGTTACCACTATCCCGCGTCTTTGTACTAACCTTCATGTAACCCCCAGGAGGAACTAAATCCTGATCATAAAGGACTGTCTTCATCTCATGGATTGCTTCACTTTGAGTATATCCACAGGCAACATCACAAAGACCACAGCTTGTGCAAGCAAAAACTCGTTCAGCCACTGCTTCATCTAGTTCGATTTTTCCTTTCAGCAGGTGATAAAGAATTGTCATCTTTCCTTTTGCTGCATAACTGTCTAGTTGTAGTTGGCTATATGCAGGACAGTTCTCTCGACAGAAACCGCAACGGACATGCATGCAAGCACGAGCCCAGTCTTCATATCTTTCAAGCCGTTCCATTACGAGCTAAACCCCCTGTTGCCCCGGTTCAGGATGTTCTTAGGGTCTAGTAGTGATTTCAAGTCAGTAAGAAGATCCCAAGCAGAACCTAGTTGATCCTGCACCCAAGGGGAAGAACGTAGTCCAAGACCATTGGCATTTGAAAGACTTCCACCCATCTCTAGAGCCCTACGATACATTCGTTCTTTGAATTGAAACCACTTGTCAACTTCTGTCTTAATTCGAGTGTCAATTGGTACGCTGAAATAGATACAGAATGGAATTGGTCCCCTAGGACCTCCTACAATGAACGCTCCGAAATCAATGTCGACCCATCCGAACTCTTTCTTCAGTTCATCGCAGAAGTCACTGTATTCTTGGAATTTGCTAAGGGGTACGCAAGCATCCACTAAATCAGGCTCATATTCTGTATGTGAGAGTGCAAAATTACTCTGGTCAAAGGTGTCCTTGCCTATATTGATAGAGTTCCACCATGACTGTGTAAGGTCTTGAGGAAGTCTGCTCCCGCCCTGTTCTTCGGAGCATCTTGAGATTTCCTTTAGGATTGTATCCACCATTTCAGAACTACCAGATGCCCCAAAGAGAACAGCCATCGAAACCTCATCAGGTATTGGTGTCTTGGCTCGTTCCATGTACTGGACAAGAGACCTCCGATCAAACATGAAGACGGTTTCGGGCCAGCATCCAGCTGCATGAGCTCCCTTGCACGCTTCAATTGCTGTGGTGATGTCAGGAAAGCCGTAGCTTATCCTATCACGTGTGTGGGGTTTGGGATACACTTTGAGTGTTACTTCAGTAATAATCCCGAATGTACCTTCTGCCCCAAGAAAGAGATTCAGGAGATTGTGCGTAGGCAATGAGAGATAGCTCTTACCACCAATTCTGATCTTCTTACCACTACTCAGAATCACTTCCAATGCTAGGACTTGGTCGTAGACATATCCATACTTAGCGCCATAGATGCTGATTCCCATGCAACTCAATGCACCTCCTATTGTAGAGGATAGGCTACTCTCAGGATGATGGGCGAAGAAAACCCCTTGTTCAAGTGCTGCGTTGAAGATATTTTCAATGATAGTTCCAGCTTGAACTGTGATTGTAAGATTGTCTGGATCAACATCAAGAACTTGATTCAGTCTCTTCATGTCAAGAACAATACCTCGTTCTACAGCAAGAGGGTTACCAGACATGCTGGTCCCGCCCCCCCAGGTATAGATGGGTACATTCAGTTGATTGG
>JAEOST010000748.1 GCA_016840245.1 Candidatus Thorarchaeota archaeon | reverse complement strand
TGAAATCGGTCATTGGTGAGAGGTCGCGACCTGAAGCCATAACGGATTTCGTTATTTCGTCAGGTATGTTCTTAGCATTCGGAAGCTTGCTATTTAGTTTGATGCATCCTTCAAATCTGATGGACATGTATGATAGGGTTCTAACTAATCTAGGACTGAACGAAGCTAGACTATTTGTTATGGCATTTATCGGATTCAACCTGCTAGTGGTTTCAAGCCTTGGATTTCGAATCATAGGGGATGTATTGGAATTCAGGAAAGCGAACAAAGGTACAGCTTCGGAACTAATTACTGCATCAAGCTCAATGCTCATCGTTGCAGTATCATTCAGAGTCAGCGTAGATATCCTGTCCTACAACCTCACAATATTCCCAATGCCAATTCCATTTCAAATTCCAATGGCTGTGTATCCGGTTGTACTGTTTATCGTTGTGCTAATCGCATTTCAAACTGTAACAACAAGTTTGAAGATTCGAGAGAAGAAGCAGATGTCAAAGGTTCATCAGGCGAATAGCGATGAACGACATGAAGTCACAGCTGAACATTCTGAGAGTAAAATTGACAGTCTTGGTTCCAATTATCCATCCTCATAGCTGCTCAGCTTTATTTGCCTTCGCGAGAATAGACAACCAAGACCGTATGCGGGGTCTATAATTTCGAAGGAGCTTAACGATAGAAGATGCAGGACTTGTTCATTGCGACACTACTTAGGGAGATTTCCTTTGGTATTCTCATTGCCGGACTGTTCTATACGTTCGGTTTGTTTGCTCTCGGAAGAATATTTGCTGCTATTTCAGAACATGGTCATGTAGAACATGATATGGACCATGATATAGACCATGATGTCGATCATGACGTAGATCATGATATTGATCACGAAATAGATCATGACCTTGACCATGATGTGGACCACGACATTCCGGATGACAAGTCAGGCTTCATGGAAGTAGACCATGATATTCCAGATGATAAATCAGGACTCTTTGAAATGGACAAGGACCTGCCTGATGACAAATCAGGATTCGTGGAAGATCACGAGTTTGATTTTGATCATGAGATAGACGTTGAGAAATCAGGATTCTTTGAAGTCGAAAGAGGAGCTCCGTTGGGAGTGACCATCGGAACAACCCTTGTTGTGTTTGGATTTCTTGGCTCTCTCATCTATTATGAGGGCTTCTTCATTCCACTTGTGGCCAAGATCTTCATCCATGTCGCAGGAGTTGCAGGCATTGTCTATATTGTCCGAACTGTACTGAGCAAAGCCTTCGTCGAATCAGGATTTAGGATTGAACCTCGACATATTGTTGGTAGGGAGGTCGAGGCGGTCTCAACCATAAATGATGGGTTTGGAGAAGTCAGACTTGAAACTGAGATGGGGCTTCGACGTTTCCACGCTAGACCCTTCCAGAAAGGTGTGGAATTTCAGAAGGGCACTAACTTGTTTATCGTATCCGCTGATGACAAATTTGTCTTCGTCGATCCAAGAAAAGACGTCGTAACCTGGTTGCAAAAGCAGAGTAAGAAGCCAGTAGACACCCAGTAGGTCCGATTTTCCTGCGCATGTTTATATTCCTTCAAAACAAAGTCTAAACAAGTGCGTTCGTAGGATGGCCTACCGCTCACAGAGAGAGATCACCCGCAGTAAAAAGCTGATTATCCATCTAGTGGAGACTAGGAATCTTCACCACGGTGGGAGGTGGGATGTAAACGAGGGCACGCAAAAAAAAACATGAAAAGATGTGAGAAGGAAAACAAATGCAAGTATCAATATTTGACTGGTTTTTCAGTAATCTCGCGGTCTCATTGGCAGTATTGTTCATAGTGATTGTTGCACTACTGTTCGTATACGTAAAGAAGTACGTGAGGATCTTCGATCCAAACATCTTCTATGTCCATTTGAGACGCGGTAAGGCGATAAAACAGGGCGAGGGCGGTATGGTAGTCCGAATCCCATTTTTCGACCGAATCCTATCTGTAGACAGGACTGTACAACAGTTGAATATCTCAGCAGAATCAGTACTCTCTAAGGAGAAGCAGAAGATTAGACTCAGTGCTGTACTGCAATGGCAGGCAGAGAATGCTATTGCTACAATAAACAACGTGACCTGGAGAGAGATTCCAAGCAGATTGACAGCCATCATCGAGTCAGTCATTCGTACCGCTTGTGCACAGCTCGCGGTAGAAGAGATTCTAGAAGAGAGGCAACTGATCATTGAGGCCATTAAGAAAGAGCTCATAGACATCGTCAGTGAGTGGGGTCTCAAGATTGTAACAGTCGAGCTGATAGACGTCGTAGTGGTCAATGACGCATTCCTTAAGGACATGTCAAAGCCAAGGGAGGCAGAGATGCACCGGCTGGCATCGATAGCCCTGATTGAGGCTGACCAGGCTACTGGTACCCGAGACATTGAGCGAAGCAAGGTTCTCCGTGAACGGGAGATTGCACGTGACAAGTTGATTGGTGTGCAGGAACAGTCACAGCTCAGAGATATCCAAGAGGCTGAGAAGCAACGTGAACAGAGCGTTCTTGAGATTGAGCTTCAGAAGGACCTGATGCAGAGGAAATACGAGAAGCAACAGGCCGAGGTCGAGGCTGCAAAGGACCTAGAGGTCGCTAAACTTGGAGCCGAGGCTGAGAAGCAGAGAAAGATCAAGGAAGAAGTCGAAGTTCAGGCCCAGAGAATTCTGCAAGAGGCTAAAGCTGATGCTGAGAAGATCAGCATGACAGCTACAGCCAATGCTGAAAAGATTCTCAAGGTCACAAGCGCTGAGGCCGAGGGTATCAAGAAGACTCTCGAAGCCGCAAAAGACTACTCACCCCAGGCGTTTGCCAGGGACTTCCTGACCATTCTACCTGAGATCTACAGACAGATAGACATCGGCGATGTCACACTGTTCGGTGGTGCCGGTGGAATGAACGGAGAGGGAGTCGAAGAGGGCAGTGGTGGCGCTCAAGCGTTCCAGGTCTTCGGTAATGTCCTATTGCCAATGATGCTCATGGCACGAATGATGGGCTTTGATTTCAAAGGAATCATGAAGGGTGCCTTGGGCGACATGGCCACTGAGCAACCAGAACAGTTGATAGAGAAATAGTTGGCGAGATACAGGGTATCATCGCCATCAGCTGGTCCTTGGAGATCCTCGGATCTCCAGGGATATACAGCACTTTAGTTGTTATTCCAAATAGCTACTTGACTCTCTTGAGATACCAGATGAGCTTGTCACCTTCTTCAACGAGCTCAACGATCTCATTTCCAGTCCTTGAGGACCAGGCCGGGAAGTCCTTCTTGGTTCCAACATCGGTGGCAATCACTTTCAGGATCTCCCCGATCTGGACCTCTTGAATTTCCTTCTTGGTCTTTAAAATGGGCATAGGGCATCGAAGCCCGCTTGCGTCAAATTCTCTTGCTACTTCGTGTGTCATTGTCAATCGCCTTTTGTCGGATAAAGAGCGGTTTTATGCCTTGTGATGTCACACCGTCGATATTCACAATCGTGAACCGATGTCGAAATCCCCTGTGTTTTATGTTCAGAATCGAACATTTATGAGGTCCAACGGTTACAGCTATTAACCGCTCGCGTTGTCATTTGTTCCTTTTTAGTCATATTTATTAATTGTTATCTGTCGGTTCGGAACAATTACAGGTGAACAATATGGCACTTTTCCAAATGATTTTGTTCATCCTTTTCGCGTTGAACGTGAGCGTGATGTTCTCAGGCTTCATGTTGGCAAGGAGGATGGGCTTCTACTTGATGAATCAGGTCATGATGCTGATGCTCGCAATGATGGTCGGCATGATTACACTGGTTGTAGGACTCTTCCTACCAACCTTCCAAATTCTTGGACTTGATCTGGTTTACATTCTACTAATCGTTGACCTAGTATTTGTACTGCTGGGAGCTCTAATGCAGTTCGCCCAGGTCGTTCCAATACTCATGAAGACAATGCAGGGTGGTCCATTCCACAGCTCACACATCACCAACCTCTTGGTGACTCTGTTCTTGCTGATTGGACTTGTACTGTACTACGCAGAACTTGCTGTCCTTTAAGGAGATGAAGTAAAAATGGCTAGTCTATACATTG
>JAEOST010000747.1 GCA_016840245.1 Candidatus Thorarchaeota archaeon | reverse complement strand
TTGCCTCATCATCAAACATCTCAAACTCTTCTCGGAAATGAGTGACTGCAGAGATGAAGGCTGCGACGATGCCCTCCTCGAAACCACCCTTCACAATTCGGGAGTATACAGGTATACCGCTATTCTTGTGCATGACAATTACGCCAATGATGTTGTCAGCGTCGTCAAAACGGTGTTTGTTAACAACATCAATCTCAATCTGGTTTCTCCTTCTGACGGAACGAACACGCATAACTCCTAATAGAACTATTAAACCAACAAAGAAAGACCCTCCACCAAAAATGATTGGTGTAGCACGCACCCATAGAGCGTTGTTCTTTACAAAGGATTGAACGAAAAATTCTCCAGGCACTTCGTAATTATCCTTGTTGACCTTAATCTCTAAGGTATACTGACTTGTATCAAGATAAAGAGGAATTCGATGAACTGCTGAATAGACCCCTGGTGTGGCGCTTTCCTGCATCTCTATAAATTCACCAGCACCTGTCGTTCCAATTGGTGTTAACCGGAAATAGACTAGTGCACCTGTTACAGGGATAGTTGTGTCTTGCTCTGTTAATCGAACTGTAACATTGAAGTTCTCACCCTCCAAGACCACTAGGCTAGAGAGCATTTCAGCTTCGACCTGAATGGGAAGTGCAGTGAGAATAAACTCTATTGAGCTACTTGCATGACCCTCAAGTTGCGCGGTTACTGTGAATGTCCAGTGCCCTGCTCTTTCTGGGATAATGGTCACAACATAACCATTCCCGGTTTCTTGGAATGACCAAGAATATCCAGTACCAAGGTGACTATGCAAGTCAATTGTTGCAGCAGACACGTTGACTATAGTGTCTATTCTTTCAAATAGAACCACCAGTTCGTAATCCTCAGAAAATGTCATAGTGTCCGACGATAAACCACTACCCGTTCGAAGAGATGTTTGAATTCTACTAGCACCGAGAGTGAAGCTCACAGAATCATTCTGAAAACCAGCTTTGCTAGCCCTGAAAATAAGGTCGAAAATGCCAAGCTCAGTCGGAGTGACTGTGACTCTGTAGATACCATTACCAATCTCCTCGAATGGAGCCACATCAACACCTATTATGTCCTGAACAGATAGGGTTGAGTTTTCTAGTCTGTTGTCATCTTCATCTTGATAGAGCATATACACGGTGTAACTTTGATCATATGAGATAGATGCACTAGTATTCAGAAGACTCAAGGTCGTAGCAATTGGCGTGGTTATCAATGCAAACAGAAGGAATTGAGTCTGATGGTTTGAATATGAAGCTTCGATATGTATATTGAACGTATTTGCTTCAATCGGAGTAAACAGGATAGAATAGACACCTGAACCTTCAGGGACTGTAGTATCCCAATTTAATCCTGAAGCAGGAACAACACTTGATACACTTAGAGTAGCTCCATCCAGACCAAATCCGGATGAATTTGTAAATTCTACGAAAAGCCTGTAGTCGTTCCCAAAGCCAACCTGACCAGAGGTGCTATTGAGTGAAGTAATGTTAGTAGAAATTTCACGTATTACTAAGAAGAATGATTCAGAACTACTCTGATGGAACTGCTTTGATGCAGCTATTGTAACAAGGAAAGTTCCAGACATCGTCGAGCTGAACTCTATGTTATAGTCTCCAAGTCCTATTGGAGTAACTAGTGAATTCACTGCACCGGGAGCTATGATCTCAAAATCAGCACCTTCAATCCCTGTACTATTGTCCATCTCATACCGAACAGGCATATCATAGATGTCAGTCAATCCAATTTCTACACTGACCTCAGGAGGTAATTCTAGAATTGTTGGGATATTTCTGACTGTGAGGAAGAACGAGTCGGATGAACTCTGATGATACTGTTTGAAGGCGGCTATCGTGATCAGATATGTGCCTGGGAGTGACGCTCCAAACTCAACACTATAGTTACCAAATCCAGATTCGCTAAGATTCCACCTTAGCATTCCGATGGGACCAGAGTAAACAATGTCGATAGCTGAGCTCGTTATTCCAGTTCCGTTGAGCATTTCATAACGAAATGTCGTGTTGTATGTATCTGTGAGCCCAATCTCCAAACTTGCATTTCCGTAGATCATAAGCCCAGTTTCGACATCATTGACAACTAGAACAAAGACTGTGCTTGCCGGCTCGGA
>JAEOST010000746.1 GCA_016840245.1 Candidatus Thorarchaeota archaeon | reverse complement strand
GTGAGATTACAGGAAGAAAGACTGGAATGGAAATCGAACACACAGGTCCTAACTCCTGTTTGACACGCGTGTATTTCAGGAGCTGAACTTCTGGAATGGATATAGCCATAGTAAGCCTCTCTGCTTGCTCAGGTTGCCAAGTATCAATCCTTGACCAAAAGGAACTACTCGGTCGTATGTTGTCAAGTATCAAATATGCGACAACCATTCTTGACGTCAGAGAGCTACCCAAAGTTGATTGTTGTCTTGTCGAAGGTGCTGTCCGAACAGAGGACGACATGAAGAAATTAATAGAAGCTAGAGAGAAATCTGAACTATTAGTTGCAATTGGTTCTTGCGCAACTTACGGTGGTATCCAAGCACTAGGTAACCTCTCTACTTCTGATGAACTCCTTCAGACCGTTTCGGGTGAGAATGAGAATCCATTCACTGAAGCTCCTCCATTGATTCCACGACTTGAAACAGTTGATGCTTTTGTAAAAATTGATTATTATATTCCCGGATGCCCACCTTCCGAGTCCGTTCTACAACAGGCACTCCCACTGGTCCTCTCCGGTAAGGAAATCCAGATGACCGACAAACATCGCTTGCCTGTCTGTGCTGAATGCGGAAGAAAAATTGAGCATCGGGAACTGTCACATCTTGAGAGTATTTCAATTCCTGACAAAGATTTGTGTCTCCTCTCTCAAGGATATGTCTGCCTCGGTTCAGTTACACGAGGTGGATGTAGTGCACAGTGTCCTGATACTAACATGCCCTGCAGTGGATGCAGAGGTCCTACAGATAGAGTCCTGACATTACCGACCCACACCGTCATTCGTGATTTTGTAAGTAGGGTGTCACATTTCTCCGGACGTTCTGAAGAGGATGTCATGAAAGAGATCAGTGCGATTCCATGGCGTTTCTTCCCCTTCACATTTGCCAGTGAGGCAATGAAGCGGAAACCTTACTCTCCAGTAGTTGAACTTCAAGCACCATTGAGAAAGGAGGATGTTGCCAAATGACCGAGGTTAAAATCGAACCAGTAACACGAATTGAGTCACATGGACAACTCAATCTCGAATACAATGATGACGGATCAGTGAGTAAAGCTTACTTCACGACACCTGTTCTCAGAGGTTTCGAAGCATTTCTGTCGGGAGCTCCTGTTGAGAGGGTTCCGTGGTTAGCAAGTAGGATATGTGGAGTCTGTCCAGTATCACATGCAGTAGGTTCTTCGCAGACAATAGAGAAAGCACTTGGACTGGAGATTCCTGAGACTGCAACAATACTCAGAGAGATGCTTGTACTCTCTCAATTGGTTGACTCACATGCACTTTCATTCATCGTACTCTCATTACCTGACTTAATTCCACGAACTGATTTCAAGAGTGTCGTGGATATCAAAGCCGCAAATCCTGCTCTCTTTGAGAAGGGATTACGGTTACACTCCATTGGTCGTCTTATGACTTCCAATATTGGAGGACGTAACGTTCACCCTGTCAATGTGAGAATTGGTGGAATGGCTGACAATCCAATTGCAGGAGATGGAATAGATTTCCGTGCATTGACCGATGAAGCGCTATCCCTTACACAAGAATTTCTGGGGCATCTAAAAACATGGTTCGACGAGCAGACTGATTTAGTTGGTTCCCTCGGTTCCGTGAAGTCGAATTACATGGCATTGTCTGATAATGGCGTTGTGTCGTTCGTAAAAGGGAATGTCAAGGTAGTCAATGAAACAGGGTCTGAAATATCAACTTTCAATCCTGATCAATATCTAGACATACTTGCTGAGAAGGCAATAAGTGAGACCTACATGAAAGCGCCCTATCTGAAGAACTTGGGTCCAGAAACTGGAACTCTAAGAGTGAACTGTCTTGCGAGGGCAAACGTGAACCAATCTTACGGGACAAGTATTGCTGATCACGAGATGAGTGAACTAAGATCGAAGTGGGGTACTCCATTGGAACACAGTCTTCTATCGCATTGGGCACGATTGATTGAAATTATCTATGCCTGTGAAAGGCTCCAAGGTCTCTTAGAGAATCCTGCTACAAAGGGCACAAATACTACTGTGGAAATTGCTCTAAAAGATGGAGAAGCAGTAAGCAGCGTTGAGGCTCCCCGAGGTACATTATTCCATCACTACTCAATCAAGAATGGACATATCGAGAAAGCAAATCTCATAGTCGCAACACAGAACAATCAGTTAGCAGTTAACCAAGCCTTAACCCAAGGGCTCGAATACAGTAAGGCTCAGGGATTTGAGGAAGACCGAGTTATTCGCAATTGCGAGATGATCCTTCGAGCATATGACCCGTGCATATCTTGTTCAACCCATATGATTCGCCCGAAGAGGAGGACTGAGTGAAGTGTCAAGAATAATCCTTACACGAGATGAAGATGCATGTGTGAAATGTGCAGAGTGTGTTGATGTTTGTCCACACTCAGGTGCAGACAGTCTTGTTGCAGATCATGTTATCATCCAAAAAGAGGGTGAAGTTCCAAGCATAGCAAATCCCGAGAACTGTATCGGATGTCTTTCCTGTAAAGACACATGTCGTTCTGAGGCTATTCTGGTTGAGGGTGTATCCGAGATTCACTCTTTCCTACTTGACCCCCAAGTTTGGGAAAAGACTCGACGCATTCTCTGATGATGCGGCTGGAAAAACTCTGCCATTGAGTAAAGCACATATGTGCGAAGGAGTGGTCCTATGAATAATCAAACCGCTAGCTCAGCGGGAGGACCCTTCTAATGGATATTACCTTGCAGATTGGAGGAGAAGCCGGTCAAGGTATCAACACTGTTGGTGACTTACTAGCTCAAATATTTGTGAAGGCAGGATTTCACACCTTCACCATAAATGATGCGGAATCCAGAATACGGGGAGGCTATAACTTTACTCAGATTAGAGTATCCGACAAACCGATTCACGCTCCTGTCGATGAATTGGATGTGATAATCGCCTTCTCAAATGATGCAGTCATTCAGCCGAGGAACAAGCTAGCAGATAGTGGAGTCATTATCTTTGATGATAGTGTCGAGTTTCTTAATCATGAAGCATGTCACTATGCAGCACCACTTCAGAAAACTGCTAAGGAAGTTGGTGGTCATGTCAGAATGACAAACGCAGCTGCACTTGGTGCTGTACTTGCTATTTTGAATTTTCCAATTGAACTTGCAGAAGAAACACTTGCTGCAATATTCAAGAAGAAAGGTGAGAAAGTCATCTCAAGCAACGTAGCAGTCGCCAGAGCTATGTACGATAGAACCTTGGAGGAATTCCCGGGCCCTTGCAGCCAGAACCTGAGTACTATCCAGAAAGGTCCAGGTGTAGACAAGATGCTCATGACAGGAAATCGAGCAATGGCATTTGGGGCCATGGCTGCGAACCTCAAATGGGTCTCATCCTATCCAATGAGTCCTTCAACTGCACTATTCCAGGATGTCATCACATATGGTCGCGATCTGGATATTGGTGCGATTCAAACAGAAGATGAGATTGCATCGATAAATATGGCACTAGGAGCATCATATGCTGGTGCACGTTCGATGGTTACCACATCTGGTGGTGGCTTTGCCTTAATGGTTGAAGCTCTTGGTTTAGGTGCTATGGCAGAAATCCCTATTGTCATCTATAATGCTCAGCGTGCTGGTCCAAGCACTGGTCTACCTACTCGAACAGAACAGTCAGACCTTCTCTTCATGACCTTTTCTAGCCAAGGTGAGTTTCCAAGAATTATGCTTGCACCAAAAGATCCCATGGAAGGTTTTGAAGTTACAATCAGAGCGTTTGACTTAGCGGATAAATTCCAAGTCCCAGTAATGATTCTAGGTGATCAGCATCTTGCAGACTCAACTTGGAGTCTTCCACCTCTTGATGTTACCAAGGTCAAGATTGATCGAGGTAAGCTAGCAGGTATGAGTGAGACCAATTACAAGAGATACGCATTGACAGATGATGGTGTATCACCAAGAGCATTCCCTGGAGACCCTGGTAAGATAGTTGTATCTTCAGGAAATGTCCATCTTGAAGACGGTCACATTACTGAAGACCCTGACATGAGAAATGCGATGGTTCAGAAATTTATGAACAAGATACCCCACATTCTGGATGATCTTGAACCTCCCAAGATTTACGGACCCGAGAAAGCTGATATTACTCTTCTAACGTGGGGCTCTTCATGGGGTGCAGCATATGAAGCAGTTGAAATTCTTCAGAAAGACGGGAAATCTGTTAATCAGCTTCACTTCTGTGACATCTATCCCCTGAGAACTGAACTACTAACCAAGGTATTCAGTCAGGCCCAGAAAGTAGTTTCCGTTGCTCAAGATGCAACATCTCAACTTGCTAAATTGATTCGAATGGAAACAGGACTTGATGTTCACCATCATGTGAACAAGTACGATGGGAGACCTATGACACCAGGCTGGATTATCCAGCAATTGAAGGAGGTTGGTGCACTATGATTACACCAGAACAACTCGAAGGAGTGCAGAAAGTCACTTGGTGTACTGGATGTGGGAACTTTGGAATTCTAGCGGCTCTCAAGAAAGCGATCATTGAGTTAGATGTCCCTCAGCACAATATTGCTATGGTTTCTGGAATTGGATGCAACAGTAAGATTCCTCATTACATCAACCTGAACTCTTTCCATACTTTGCACGGACGATCAATTCCAATTGCAACTGGTGTTCATGCTGCTAACAAGGACCTTACAACGATTGTTCATGTTGGTGACGGTGACACGTTGGGTGAGGGTCTCGGACATTTGATGCATGCTGCTCGAAGGAATGTAAACATAGCATTGTTCGTTCATAACAATGGAGTTATGGGATTGACTAAAGGCCAGTTCTCACCATCAGCTCCACGCGGCTATGTTTCCAAGACATCTCCTCCTCCACCAGGTTCACCAATGGACCCAGTCAATCCTGTGGGTCTAGCAATCACCGGTGGAGCAACCTTTGTGGCTCGAGCATTCTCAGGGGATCAGAAGATGCTTGTTGATATCATGGTGAAGGCAATGAAACACAAGGGTATGGCAGTTGTAGACATTCTCCAACCTTGCCAGACTTGGAACAGGCAGCTCACTTGGAAGTACTTCAATGAGAAGACCTATTCACTTCAAGAAACCAAGCATGATACCAAGGATAGATGGAAGGCAATTGAGAGAGCATTCGAGAATGGCGAGAAGATACCCATTGGAATCTTCTATGACGCAGAAAAACCAGATTTAGCATCTGGCCTATCGATTCCAGAAAAGATGCCTCTCAAGGATCACAAGACTGACCTGAAGAAGCTTCAGGAGAAACTTGATGGAATGTTGCTGTGAGAGGTACGAACTGTCCTCTCACCCTCTATCAAGAGGCTTATGTACATTGGACTCGTAAAATGGATTGTCACTC
>JAEOST010000745.1 GCA_016840245.1 Candidatus Thorarchaeota archaeon | reverse complement strand
CTAATTCCTTGACCCAACTCTTTGCCATTTTGCGGACACTTGAATCACTATCTTTCAACATGCTCTTCAAAACCGGTAGTACTCGTTCATCCTTGAACTGAGCAATGTAACTTCCTACGATTTCTCTCACCATTGGATGTTCATCGTCGACCATTTCTAGAAGTGTGGTGAGTGCTCCACGACCTCCGATCTTACCCACTCCAGCTGCAGCATTACCTCTGACCATCCAGAACTCATCCTTTGTGACCTCGATTAGCGCCTTCAGTGAGCGTTTGTCCTTCAACTCCGCAAGTGACCATGCTGCATTAGCTCTTATTTTCTCATTATCATCCTTCAGGGTTTCAATGAGGACATCCACAGCTCTCTTATCACCAATTCTACCCAGTGCACCAGCTACACCCTCACGAATCAACCAGTACTCGTTCTTGTCTTGAAGAATCTCCATAAGACGGTCAAAAGCAAGTTGTCTGAATTCTCCTAGAGCCTTTTGAGCGCTTAGCTGAACTTCCTCCTCCTCATGGCCTAGAAGTTGGACGAGCTCCTCTATGACCTCTGGGTCACGAAGCTCGTAGTGCCTTCGGACACTCCATTGCCACGAACTTCGTTTCCTTTCTCCTAGCTCCTCGATTTCCTTTATAGCTCTCTCTACCAACTCGCGCATCTCAGGGTCTTCATCATCCTGAATAGCAGTCAGGGCTGCAAGTGCCTTCTTTCCTCCGAAAAACCGAAGTCCATCAGCTGCATTATAGCGGACTCGGTCCACATCGTCTGATAGTGCGATGTTGAGTCTATCAATGATTTGAGATGCCAGCTTGGAGGACGTACCAACGGTTTGTGACAGCTTGATGAGTCCATATGTCGCATTCAATCTGATTTCCATCATAGGACTGTCCATTGCTTCAAGTAGTGGCTTCACAGCACGTGAGTCAGAGAGTCTGCCCAACGAAAGAACTGCATTGTACCTGACAGGTGGATATTCATCACTCCTCATTAACTTGGCCAACGCTTTGATGACCTTCTTTCGAATATCCTCATACTTGTCATATGATAGATACAGTTCACCCAATGCCCAAGCTGCATTCTGTCTTACCAACTGATGTTTGTCCTTCAGTGTATTCAATAGAGATTCAGCTGCCGCTGCATTGCGAATTCGCCCAAGAGCCTCTGCTGCACCCATTCGAACACGGTAATCGTCATTCTCAAGAGCAGAAAGCACAGCAGGGACGGCTCCATCGCCAAGTTTCCCTAATGCCGCTACTGCTTTCTGTCTGACAACGGGATAACTATCTTCCAGTGCTTTGACCAAGGTGATTGCTGCTGACGGGAACTTGATATCACCCATCTCCTCAGCTGCCTTCTCCCGTGTGGGTATATCGCCCTCTGAGAGATCTGTAATCAATCCGTCAAGTCGTAGTAGAAATGAGATGTAGTCCTTTGTATTGTCATCCATCTTCTTCTTGTCAATCGACTCCAACTTGGGTCTTATAGCTTTGATGTCCTTTTGGGAGATAGGGACTTTAGAGAAGAGTTTGGCACATGCTTCGAGTTTACCCTTGGAAAAACTCTCTAGTTTCATCCTCTTCAGAATGGAGATTAGTATACCTCCCAGATCAGCACCCGATGTCAAAAGATGTTCAATAGTTTTATCGAGACCGCTTTGAAAATAGCTTCTAGGTGCCTTCAAGTACTCACGTAGGATGAACTTGATTGTTTTTGGTATTGGAATACATCTCAGTGCTACAATTGCTTCTCTGCGTCTATAGTCTGATTGTTCAGGGTCTTTGTAGATTTGAATGATTGAATCAGCTAATCTGAGATCAGTGAATTCAATGTTGGATTTACTAAGTGGAACAAGGATTTTTCCACGATGATACTCATCAGTATCCGATAGAGATGTCAGAATGGTTTCTATTGCTAAATCTCCCATGGCAATCAGCTGGTCCCATTCCTCTTTCGCGAGTAATACCCATGATTTCTCTTCGGGACTTGACGGTTTCCAGTCTAGTAGAGCTAATGCATCAGCCGCATCATCGCGCACATACCTATCCGGAGATAGGAGTGTACGAACAAGATGTTCTACAGCACGTTTGTCACCTAATCTAGCCAGAGCTTGGATTGATGCTCGCTGAACCTCAATATCCTCATGCTCAAGATTGGTGACTAGAATCTCAAATGCTCCTGTGTCACCTAGCTCTCCCAGAGCGCGGATGATGAAAGACAGAACCTTTGGACTCTCAACATCAATAGACTGGTTCAATATTGCAATTGCTTTGCTTCCACCAATTCTTCCAATCAGGTTCACTGCAGATGTTCCGATCCTCTCATTCTCTGAGTGGATTGCAGGAGATAGTGACTCTAATGCTGGCTCTTCAATCGCAACAAGTGCTTCTATCACTGATTCTCGAGGGCTATACTCACTCCCCATGAGCATAGAAACAAGCTTCTGTATTGCCTTTGTTCCTCCCAGCTTCCCCAGCGCCCTAATCGCTGCCTCCTGAACATACACGTATTCATCATCAATGGCTCGAATCAGATGAGGGTCTACTGCTCGTCTGTTTCCAAGCCGTCCAAGAAGTTTCGCTGCTATCTCTCGAACAAACAGGTTCTTTCTCTTCAACAATTTTATGAGTGCACCATACGACCTGTCTGCAAATATGTTTAGGTCTAATTCTTGCTTAGTTGTCATAGCTCCTGGCGAAACATCTTGAAATCTTCGACTGGACTCAACTCGTAGCTTCACTATACCCTCTGGAGTCACATCATCCGTCCATCTGCCCGAATGCACGCCCCAACTACCAACATCTGTGTACTGTCGGTTGTATCCAGTATGTAACAAGGCCCACTCATGGAGCTCTTCAAGACTTGCGACTACCTTTGGAGCCGTCTTGACCTCTCCTACCCAGTCATGATTGACATGAGCTGAGTACGGGTCTCCCTTTGCACGGTCTGTGGATGGATCCCATGTCCTACCCTCGTAATCAGCCCTAGATGTGACCCACAACCAAGGGCCCCTTTTCTTTACAGAAATACTAGCAGTAGGTGGACCATCCTCCTCGAAGCTTGTATAACCTCCCCCATAACCATCTTGGGTATTCACAACCTCACTAACTAACTCAGACGTGACAGATTTTTTGAATTTCACAATCAAGTCCCCATGCACATACCAAAACCGTTCAAGAATGCATGGGAGCT
>JAEOST010000744.1 GCA_016840245.1 Candidatus Thorarchaeota archaeon | reverse complement strand
GAGAGAGCAAATGAACCACTCGAGAACCCAAGCAACTTCGTTAACCTGACATACGACAGCTGGAGAGATGACCTCCTTAGCGGTACAACCTACGCAGAGGTCTATGCTGCTGCTGCTGAGATGCAGAAGATTTTGCACTACAACGTTCCACTGCTTATCACATACGAGAACATCTACATGCAGGCTTACAGGAACGACGTATATGAGGGACATGTTGACGATCTTGGCCGTTACATTGCTGGTCCTTGGACCGCACGTAAAGTCCACAAGATAGATGGTACGGCTGGAGGAACATTCACCATTGCTATCGGTGAAGAACCAGACAGTTTCAACATCTTCACGTCTAACTCTGCCTACTCAGCTGCAATCCAGAATAACTTGTATCCTAGATTGTACGACTGGGCAAACGATCTCTCACCCTACGGAAATCTCGCTGAGAATCTATTGACTGAAACACACGCAGACAATCCTGCACAGGTACCCGAAAATCACACCCGGTTCACTGTTGATATTGTTCAAAATGCAACCTGGAGTGACGGCGTTCAGTTGACCGCTGCTGATGTAGCTTTCACTTTCAACTACGCACTTGAAAGCCACCTCTTCGGTAACCCTGCTGGACTTGGTCTACAGAATCTGATTTCAGCAGTTGCTCAAACACCCTACAGAGTAGTGTTCATGTTTGACTCTGAGTCATACTGGCACTTCTCGAACTTCGCATACAATTGGATCATTCCACAACACATCTTCAACGATGTAGATGGAATCGGCTATGCAGGTTGGAACACATGGAACCCGGTGTTTGATCCCGCACAACCCAACGTTAACTGCGGTCCGTACACATTCACCGACTTTGAGGCTGGTGAGTTCTACGAGATTACTGCCAACACAGACTTCCACTACTACCCAGAGAACTGGCCTCCGCCAACAACTGAGCCCACAACTGAGCCCACAACCGGACCAGGTGGATTTAACCCCACATTGGCCATTGTTGCAGGTGCAGTTGGTGCTGCAGTGGTTATCCTGGTAGGTGGATTCGTCCTACTCAGGCAGAAGTAGTTCACAATATTTTTGGGGACTTAGGTCCCCTCCCCCCCTTTTTTTAAATTCTGACAAATAGAATGGATGCTGTATCTTCATTCAATCATGGTAATTTGTTGAATTGCGCGAAAGAGAGCCCCTTTAATGTAAATAGGGGTCCGAATAGTAGGGTTTCATGTATGAAGTTTGACAGGAACAGACTCTCACTTATCGGGGTTTCTGCTCTTCCTCTTTTAGTGGGAGCCGCATTAGCCACCATGGTTTTGGATTCTGACACATTGAGCGAGATTATTTCCTACAATGCTCAACCATTCACAATTCTGGATGTCATCCTTCAAGCCATTGTGTCAACTGGTCTTGGATCTGTTGTTGTGCTGTCACTCTTCTGGATAATCAAGACACAAGGACCAAAAGCTAAGAAGACAATAGTTGCCTTCATTGTATCACCAATTCTAACAGTTTCATTCTTCATTCTTGGTCAATCGTTACTCCTGATCCTTTTCAGAGGATCTACAACTTCAATTTGGCCAAGTCTTCTTTCATTGGCAACATTAGGTGTGTTGTTGATGTCTTTCGTATTCATCCTTATCGATTCAGTTCCTCGTTCTTTGCGAAATTTCTTTGTGGCATTCTATGGTAGTGTCTTTGGAACTTTCTTGGGAGTTATTTTCCTTACAACAAGTATGTTTGTACTGGTGGTGTCAATTGTAGCTGAAGACTACTTCCTTACACGATATTCTCCGGTGCAAGAGTCAGTACCACTGAGTGAAAAAGTTGGAAGTGACCCATTTGAGTATGCAATGATTCAATCACCGACCGCTGCCGTTGGTGTAGGAGACTACATCGTGTTCTCATTGATTTCTGCACATTCCCTCCTCTTTTTCCCCATCTACGTATGGGTCATGTCGATGTTGCTTGCACTCTTAGGCATCGTCATCAACGTGAGTGTGATTGCGCGTGAGAATCAACTACTTCCAGGGATTCCACTTCCGGCGCTTCTTGCTTTGTTCCCTTGGGTGCTCCATCTCCTAACAATATCTATGTTGGGTGGTTAAAATGATAAATGCTGCGCGGAGCAAAAGGGCCTTATTGGCAATAATTGATTTTTGGGTTGTGAGATCTGATGATTAGCAGCGAACGTACTCAGAATGTCATTATCGCTATCACCATTATAGCTGCT
>JAEOST010000743.1 GCA_016840245.1 Candidatus Thorarchaeota archaeon | reverse complement strand
AGGATGGCCTTCGACAACTTTGGTTTCGCATAGATCCTTATTGATTCGTGAATTCTTGAGGAGATCTAGAAGACTCAAAGCAAGTAAGTCTGCCGTTTGTCTTCTCTTTCCGAATCTTCCTGCTCGTGCTAGATTTAATTGCAGTTGGTCTTGGGACCAGCTGCACCCTCTCTATTTGATGGCGTAGAACTTAAGGAATGTAGCTAATAATATTCCCGAGTTCTCCTAAATACAATGAACAGAGCAAGAATGCAGACCATAGAACCGCCCAAGAGAAGAGAATATCCAAAATCCCTAGTTTCTTCAAAGCCAGGACTTGTCCAATAGACTGCGCCGTCTGCATGCATTGCCATATTAGTGTAGTAGAAGAAATTAACTAACGCAGATTCTCCCTCCCAGAGTACCGTGATATTGAAATCTCGGTCGACGTTGCCGGAAGGCGGAGCATCTGGGTATATGATTCCACCAATCTCCGCCCCTGCAACTCTTGAGTGGTTTAGAATTACACCTTCAGTTTCGCAGAACACGACAATTGATACTGTGCTTCCATTCGTATGGAACCCAGTAATCACAAGCTGTTCTCCAGGGGTTGTAACACTTGCATAATGTATGGAGCTGTTCACTACCAGAGTTACATTGTCTCCGTAGTATCCATATGTCCACCACCATGAAACTGGTCCAATGCCGCTATGGATAAACGTCTGACTGTACAGGAGAACAGAAAACCCTGGGACCAATGTAATTAACAGTATCAAAGGAATGAGTGCAGTACTCTGTCTGTGCTTCGACATGCCAAACACTGCTAGTCAATCATCTTGACTTCGCTAATCAATCATGTTGTGCTTTCCATAGCACATGAAAGAAATCAATCGTTTGACCTACAAAGGATGAGGCACACTCGTTACAACGTCGACCCTTGACAACTCTAGGTACTGCGGCAGTCATCCGTTGGAATTCAGCGAAATTATCGTGCTCTGATTTATCTTTCAAGATTCCTGAATAAGCCACTTGCATATCCTCAACATGAAATCCCATTCGGAGTCAGGGTCTTGCATTGAATCATAGACATCAGTTCCATCCCTATCATTACCCTCTTCGTACTCGGGATGTGGACTTGAGAGGAAGACCCTTCCATCTCCAAAATCAAAGGCAATCATGCACGGCAAACTTGTATTGGTGTATATGGCTACTGTGATTATTCCAGTCATGTTGTCTGAACCAAAGTAGCCAGAAGCTTCGTAAAGAATCTCGTATGGCTCAGTTTCTTCGGAGAAGTCAATAGCATCTTGATTGGTGTTCACAGTCACTTCCATAAGAAAATCGCCCCCGCCATATGTGTCAGCGTATAGTATTCCGTGGAAGATATCAAGCCTGTAGCTTGTTGCATAAGATGCTCCACCATCAATGCCAAAGTAAGATCCCCCATTCTCAATGAACTCACGGATGATGTTCATCTCCTCACCCAAAACCAGACACCGGTCAGAGCACCAACAGCCGCCGGGCATGGCAAGAATGTCTATAGTATCAAGTATACCATTATTGATGTCAACATCGTCTATGATGGAAACCTCGCAATGCATCCATTCGAACATATTCTGAAGTGCAATACGACTTGTGGCCTGAACTCCTCTATCAGTGTATATGGCTACTTGAACTCCTTCCATCCCAGTAGTTTGCGGAATGAAGGTGACCGCAGCAATCAGTAATGTTGCCATAAGAATCAGTGCAAATCCAATCTTCACGTTTCTACTTGCCATAGCGCCATTCCATTGGAAATGCTGAACTAAAAAGAATGGCTGTTAACGCAAGAGCAAATTCCTATTCTGAAAATTGTAGCTAGAACTCACAATGAGTAGATAACAAAAACAGTTGGTTGACCAACAAAGGATGAGGCATACTCGTTACAACTTCGACCCTTGACAACTCTAGGTACTGCGCGAGCCACGTTTTTAGACTGCACGCCTCGGACATTAGTAGCAGTGAGCTGAATACCTCGCCGAAGCTTGGTACTTACACCCCTGCCCTATTAACCTGCTCTTCTAGCAGAGTCCTCGTTTCTAGACTCGACGTTACTGTCGCCAGTCCCATCGCCCCTTTCGGAGGGGT
>JAEOST010000742.1 GCA_016840245.1 Candidatus Thorarchaeota archaeon | reverse complement strand
TGAGAGTAGAGGGGTAAGATATGCCTGTCAAATTTCCAGACCGAAAATCCGAAGACGGAGTAACATGTGCACATGTTACTCCGTCTTCAAATTTCCAGACCGAAAATCCGAAGACGGAGTAACATGTGCACATTGTGGAAAAGCAGGAATTAAGGTGCCCTTTATTCAAATAAAACCAGTATGGAGTAATCATCTAAGGAACTATTGTTCAATGAGATGTTTTGCAAAGGGAGACCGCAAGATAGTCGCTTTACTCACCATATTTCTTGTTCCGATCTACATCGCCTTTGGTGTTGTCATTCTGCTTGGTACTGAAGCAACTTATCAATCAAGTGTGTACTGGATGTCTGTAAGAAGTGCTACAGTTCTAGGGGTAATTCTATTGATTGGATTACACTGTTATTGTATATACATGGGTCGCCAAAAAGAAGATACGTCCTATGTTGAGGGTAAAGAGGATTGGGACGGCGTGAGAACGTACGATTCTGTTGAGTGAGAATTGAGTATTATGATTCGCAGAGCAGTTGGAGCCATTGTCTACAGAGGGGACAAGTTCCTACTGGTAGGCAAGGTGAAACTGATGGATATGCCAGGTGGACCTGTAGACGTACCTCTTGCATGGTATATTCCTGGAGGGGGAATCAAAGAGTGTGATGGGTCTAGCCTCGATGCGATTAAGAGAGAACTCAGAGAGGAAACTGGTTCAGACAGATTCGAGATTGTCAGAGAATTAGAAGAGAAACTCTGTTTCATATTCCCACTCCATATACAGGAAAGAACGGAGTTCGAGAGCCAAGAAACAATCATGTTTTTGGTCAAGTACACCGGGGATGGCCAAGATCTAATTCCGCTGGATGATGAAATTGAGAAAGTCATGTTTGCGACTAAGGAAGAAGCACTCAGGCTGGTTTCAGTTGAGGAAACAAGAGATTACCTCAAGAAAACATTGAAACACCTAGAAAAGAGGGGATTCCTGTAAGAAAAATGCGCATTTGTCTGTTTGGCGCCAAATTTTTACTTGAAAAACGCTTATTATATCAGCTCACTGTCTCTTAATATACAGTTTAAGGCGGAGTTATTTCCAGCCGGGGTGTACAAGTTGAATGCAGGAAACCTCCTGTTAGGAATATTCGTACTGATTGTGTTAGCTGTTGCCATCTATGGACTAGCAATTCCAATTCTGTAGTGAATAAAATAGGCTTGAAGAAAAAGAGGAGAGGGGGCAGGAGAAACCTGCCATACTCAGTATCCACTGAGTTACTCGGTCACACCAATCTTAGCGTAGACCTCAGCCATCTTAGACTTGACCCTCTTGTCAGCCTCATCGTGAAGACTGCTACCATGAGAGTCCATTGTCACTAGAAGAGGTCCGAATTTCTCAGCAGTGATCACCCAGAGTGCCTCAGGCATACCAAGATCGTCCCAGAGATACTCTCGAACTTCTTTGAGTCCCTTTGCAGCTAAAGCTCCACATCCACCAGTGTAACTGCAGTAGACAGCTCCGACCTCCTTCAAGGCAGCCAGTGTCTGTCCAGCCCTACCACCCTGACCAACAATGATTCGGGCCTGGTACTTACGCAGGAAGGCATCCTCAAAGAGTTCCATCCTGATGCTTGTAGTGGGTCCAGCAGATACTATCTGCCAGTTACCTTCCTTCTGCCAAGCAACTGGACCTACATGATAGACTACGCTACCCTCAAAGTCGACAGGGGGTTTCTCCCCTTTCTCAAACATATGGAGAGCTCGCTCATGTGCTTCATCACGTGCTGTGTATACATGTTCTCCAGTGACATATACGATGTCACCGATCTTGAGTTTTCGAGCATCCTCTTCAGAGATTGGTGTTGTGAGATGATATTCTGTCATTCTATGCACCCTCCACTGGATGTGTGATGTATTTGACATCAAGACTCTTGTTGATGACTGCAGTGCTATACCGTGCAGCCCAGCATTGTACAGCAACTCCCACTGGAAGACTAGCAGGATGACGCATAGCGTAGTCCACCTTCACACCCAAGACAGTGGTCACGCCTCCAAGACCCATGGGACCGATTCCCGTGGTATTGATGGCATCAAAGAGTTCTTCTTCGATCTTTGCCACCTCGGGCTCGGGATGCTTGTCACTCAATGGTCGGCGTAGTTGCTCCTTTGCAATCTTGATGGCAATATCCGCACCACCACCTATCCCCACACCAATGATATTGGGTGAACAGGCCTTGCCCATATAGCTCATGGCATTGTCCACTACGAGTTTCTTGACACCTGTGAGTCCTACTCCGGGCTTTAGCATACCTACTATGCTGACGTTCTCGCTTCCACCGCCCTTTGGAAATGCTGTTATCTCTAGCGAGTCGCCGTCAACAATCTCCCAGTTGACCCAAGGTATCTTTTTTCCGGTGTTATCACCCGAGTTCCCACCAACGATGGGATTGACTGCATTGGGTCGCAGGGGAACCTCAGCTGTAGCTTTCTTCGTTGCCTTTGTGAGTGCTCCCTTTATCTCATCAATGAACGGAAACTTGTGTCCAACCTTGATGTAGTATATCATGATGCCAGTGTCCTGACACATTGGTACACCGTCCTCAGCAATCTCGATATTTGTGAGAATGGCTGAGAGTTGTGTCTTCGCAGATTCATCGGTCTCACGGTCGCGAGCTGCCTTGAGAGCGTCCTCAATGTCTTTAGGTAGCTTTGTAGCGGCCATCTTGAGAAGACGAAACGTAGTATCGTGAATTACCTGATGCGGGTCTTTCAATCCTATCAGCTTCTGATTAGTTAATTCTCGAGGGGAATTGATGTTTCCTCCTCGCATAGTCTTGGCGAGGCTATGGTCCGCTTAATCTGTGTTGTCATTAGTACAAAACTCAACTGCGGTGAGGTCTAAATAGCTGTGAGGATAACATATGGATGTAGAAAAAACAGGTGTGACAAGTGGCGTTTTCTCTAGAATTAATATCAGCACTTGCATTTGGCATGACCCTAGTCGTATTGGTTCTCATGAGTATCGAAGACTTGCGAAAGAGGGAGGTCTCTAACGAACTCATGCTTGTCTTTGGGATAGGAGGTGCTGTTCAGGGATTATTAACCGGTCATATCCTATCGAATCTTGCACTACATCTGACTGCGATTGTCTTTGTGCTAGTATTTTCATACCTTATCTTTAGACTGAAGGCATTTGGTGGTGCTGATGTGAAGGCTCTACTAGTTGTAGCAATTATCAGTCCAGGTATTGAGTTTACAAACTGGAACAATCCGGTGTTTGAATCTGTGATAGCAGCTCTTGTTCAGATTCTCCTAATGCTGTCCCTAGGATACATCTGGTGGAGAAAAGTTCGTGAAACAGATTCGAGACCCCCGGCCTTGATTCCATTGCTACTGGTTGGGTATCTCTTGATTCAGCTATTGGCGTTTCTCTAAGCTGGACATCACTTGGCCTTAGATGCAGATCGTTTAATCCGAATTCCTTTCTTGTCTATTACGAATGGGTGATGTTTCAGACTATGCTGTGTTTGACGCATCTTCCAGATCACAATACTTCGTTCCAGACCGGACTTTCCCTCTGAGAGGTTTAACATGATTAGACCTTGTGTCAGGAACTGCTCAACACCTGCTCTACTATGATCGGTGGCATTATTGGTCTCACCAATGAGAATGGATGTCACATTTAGTTCTCTTAGTAAAGCACTGATTCGGTGGACTGCACCCCTTACCTCAGACTGCTCGTTGAACCTAACACTCAAGCCTGATAGACAGTCGACAACGACTCGTTTGGCCTTTATCTCGTCGATTGCCCGGTAAATCTCCTCTGCAAGTGTAGTTGTATCAAATCCTCGTCGCAGAGCATATTGTGCAGATGTAGGGAGGCCAGCTTTGCTCGATGCTGCGTCGATGATTATCAATTTGTTTTCAGCCTCAAGAGTCTCCAAGTCCCAACCAAACTGGGCAGCCTCCGCTCGCAACTCCTTTGGTCGTGACTCTAGGGTAACCAAGACCCCAGGTTCATCATACTTGTCAATTCCATGATAGAGAAACTGAAGACCAAAGACGGTCTTCCCAGAACCACTCCGGCCTGATAGGAGTGTGGCACTTCCTTGCACTAGACCGCCATCAATCAAGTCATCAAGACCCGGAATCCCCGTCTTCGTACGTGTCATAGATTACTCAACCCTTCATTGTGGCCAGCCACTTATCTCCCAGCCCTTTACGACCTTACCAACTGGAAGTACAGTAACATTGACGATGTCAGGTGACTTCTTCAACTGTTCAGCTCTTGCTTCCAAGTCCTCATCGGTTTCACCCATTGCCATAGCGTGAATTCTCATGGGTTCCCGATCCACAGCAATCCAGAGATATTGTTCATCTTCTGCAAGTTCCTCAGCAAATGTCACAGCACGATCCTTGCTGATATCAGGTAAGATATGTCCACCAACCTCTATTGTGAAAATAGCTGCACTGGTGAATCCTACTGCCTCTGGCCTGACAAGAGCACTGAATCTCGTCACAATGTTGTTCTCTCTCAACTTTCGAGTCCTGAAATGAATCGTTGTGTCAGGCTGCTCAAGCTCTTTCCCAATCTGAGTGAAGGGCATTCGAGCATCACGTTGCAGAAGTTTGATGAGTGATTTGTCAAGTTCATCCATGACCTTGTATCACCTTGTGGAATATTATTGATTGGTCCCATGTCCGCTTGACATTTTGTTCTATTAAAGATTGTGTGATTCGCAATAATCTTGAGATACGTTGAGAATATATTGAATTTCCACTATAAGTGCTAGTACCAATAACAAAATGCTTGAGTACTCTATGCAAATGAATGAAATATACTGTGAATCTCACAAGGTTCAGGGAGGAGCCGTGACATTCGTTAGTATGTTTATCTCTGTCAGAGTTGCCGCAGAAAGTGTAAGTGTATAGAAAAGAGTCCAAAGTAAGACCCAGAGCATGAGAAATGAGAACAGTGAATTGGTAACTAACTTCTGGCGTCCACCCAAAACCTCAGGTTCAATCTGCAGGACATAGACAATGACATAGAGTGAAGTGGCATAGACCAAGAATCCAAACATGACACCTCTAACTCCTACAAATGCAGGACCTGCAATACCGCAAACAACTGCTGTGGCCAAAGCAAATAGTACCTTGAGATAGTACTGTTGG
>JAEOST010000076.1 GCA_016840245.1 Candidatus Thorarchaeota archaeon | reverse complement strand
TTACTCACGGCGATATTTTTTGTTAATCCCAACTCAAGCATCTCGTTGAATGCAGTCAGTGTGTCATTGGGGCTATAGGTCTCAGCAGGCCAGTGTATGTAAAGGAGGTCTACAAAGTCCACACCCAACTTCTTCAGACTATCTATAGTTGTTTTCTTTGCATCATCAGGTGAGAGATAGCTTGGAGAAACCTTGGTAGCTAGAAATATCTCATCACGATCGATACCCGATTCCTGTATTGCTTGGCCTACTAGTTCCTCATTAAAATAGACCTGAGCTGTATCAAGATGACGATATCCAATTTCAATGGCCTTTACAATACTCTGAGTATTCTTAATCTCCCAAGTACCTAGACCGATTCTTGGCAAATCAACTTGAGGCATAGAAGGGGACCAAACACAATGTCCTAAGTACTTGGTGCTGTGGTAGAACACTTTGCCTAGGTGGGCCATGGCTTGCATACTGGCGAAAAACTCGGTATGCCGCACCTACTCTCTCTAGTCCCGTCGCAAACCATGACGCCAAATCCTATTTCTCATGGTTCCTTTTGTTCTCCTACAAAATTAGTAGGATCTGTATTCTCTCGCAGCATCGAACATGGCTACTATGTTCTCAGGTGGGACCTCAGATGTGATGTTGTGGATGTTAGAGGCAATGTATCCTCCTCCAGGTTTCAAACATGCCATGTTATTCTCCACTTCTTTACGAACCGCTCCAGGAGTACCAAATGGAAGTGTGGATTGGGTGTCACAGAGACCTCCCCAGAATGTGATAATATCCCCGAAACGCTTCTTCAGACTACAAGGTTCCATATCGGATGCTCCTATCTGAATCGGATTCACTGCATCATATCCAATATCAGCAAAGTGGGGGATGAACTGAGCCACGGATCCGCAGCAATGGTAGTTAATCTTTAAATCCGCCATTGAATGTAGTTTCATCGAGAATCGTTTCTCTATTGGTTTGATTAGTGGTTCATAGACCGTCTTCGGATTCATCATGGGACCGGTCTGCTGGGCTAGGTCTCCGTTGTTAGCCACAATGTCAACATAGTGTTTCTCACCAAACTTGACTTCGTTCAGAAATGTAGTTGCATAATCTGTCCAGTACTTCTCCAGCTCCTCCATTGCGGCAACTATCAAATCGGGATTCCTTCGCATATGTAGCAATGCCTTTGTGAATCCGAACAGAAATGTCGTATACTCATAAATACAACCGACAGGTGGTGCTGCAATAGCAAAATCTGTTGTTTCTCTTATTCTCTTAGCCTGTTCTCTAATTCCTTTGAAGGGTGTCTTGTCGGTACCGTCTGGCCAATCATACTCTCTAATCTCTTGAACTGTTTTCATTTCACTTAGGGGATGAATCACTGGGTCGTAGTATAGCACATCTTCGAGTTTCTTTTCTGCACTGTTACCCCAGAATACTCCGAACTGATCCCATGTTCCCTGATACTTTCCTTCTACTTCGGGTACAAAACCTTCTGGCAGTAAAGATGATTCAGGATGTAACCATCTAATATCGATATCAAATCTCTCAAGGAGTTCTTCACAGGGTTTCGCGGCTTGTTGTACAAAGTCTGCATAACGAATGTTCTTGTCCTCAATACCTAGATGCTCAAGTAACCGTCTATATGCAATAATGTGGATACCTGACTGATTTCCTCCTAGATCAAGTGGAACCATGTCTGGTTGTATATGATCCAATGCTGCAAGAACCCGTTCTCTGGATTTCATTCCTCTCTCATTCCCAGAAGCTTTCTTAGCATTCTTCTTTCTTCCTCTTCAAGTTCGGAAATGGCCTGCATAATCTCTACTACTTTGTGTGTGTTATCTTGTTCATCATCCTTATCGCTCATCATAGGGTTCCTCAGTAAACTCCTAACTTCTCAACTAGGTCTCTGGCAATACTAAGATTTCGTGTGGCTATCTCCAGAGGTTTCCACGGCCATTCGCACCCTGCTGCGTACATATATCTCCCCTCATCTTTACCAGCTTGAATTGTTCGTGTTATATCATCTGAAACATAACCCTCTGTGTAATGCGGATCTCCCAGGTACAATGTATTGGTGTTACCTCTCAAACAGACCTCTTTTCCAATTTTCATCTTAGCAGAAGTCATGTCAACTTGGTAGTCAATATCTAGGATTGATGTCCCAGAATCAGCAACAAGTTGTAGCATATCTCTTCCCTCACTATCAACAACCGAGCTATCACCACATACAGGGTAGAGCACTGGAACATGTTTCTGAATATCTCTGAACAGACTCTGTGTTGAATCCAAGCAGGCCTCTTTGTATCTCTTCGGTCCTATTTGTGAAACTGCTGAATCTCCTGCTCCTATGATATCCGCACCGGCCTCAATCTGCATCTTTGCAAACTCAAGTTGGATTGGACGAAGCCTCTCTGCGATTCCCTCAATGATTCTATTCCAATTTGAGTCACGGGCTAGTTTCAACACATCCATCAGACCAAAGAGGCAACAGATCTCGGCAAATGGTGCCTCAATCCATCCGATGACACATTGTTCATTTCCAACCTTATCTTTGAGGTGCCGTACTGCTTCTACTCGATTTTGAACTCGTGGAGCAGATGCAATATCAGGGGTTTCAATTGAGTCGAATTCATGAGGACTCAGGTGAGTCTTTGCTGTTGGTGTGTGACCAGAGAAATCAATTTCAACTCCCCATGCACTTGCCTCCCTATATGCATCTGTAGAGACGCATAGATGATTAATACCAAAGGTATTAGCACATTTTATCTGGGCATTGGCAAGAACCTCTGCATCTTGGCAATATTCATTGCAATAGTCGATACCATCTATGGCTGCAGCAAGATGCATGATAAAGGGATTGAATGGAACTCTCTCTGGAGTGCCTTCAATTGCATCCATTGTCAAGTCCAATGAATTCATTGATGCCTTTCCACACCTTGGATTCGAATCCTGATTAGAACCTCAGTGACCAAGTCAGAGGACTATCGGGAGAGCTATCTCCGTGAAAGATGATTCTATCCTTCTCTCGAGATATTTCTACAGTAGAGCCATTCACAACTAGTGCAGATAAGCGATTGCTCTCAGAATCCTCGAGTTTTACTGAGACTTTCCAAGTCCCACCGGTCTTTGGAGAGTATCTTCCACTGTATCCTTGTTTTGATTTCTTGATTTCTAGGAGTGGAGATGAGAATTTGTATTCATCTTTAGGTAATGAGGGTGATAGACCAACCCCCTCTTCGTTGAACTCGACACCTAGTAGCTTGGGAATATTCTGGAGCGGCCATGCATGAGGATGCATATTCATCACTGGAAAGTCTGTCCAGCTAACCTTTAGAGCATCACCAGTTGTTAATTCATTCTCCCTCTCTGTTTCCCTGTCATTGAACAGGCTTTCGTCTTCAGGAGTTACTTCATGTATGGTCTGTCCAGGATCATCAGCTACATCAGAGTTGTAAGTATCAGGACCACTCCAGATAGAGTACCATACCTCTGGATAAGATTCAGCTCGGATTGCTAATGAATTCTTTTTCCATTCATCCCAAGCTAGCTCCTTGTCAACAAGTGCCAATGCCCAGACGAGTGTGCCATTGATTGATGGCCAGACTCCAGCATTAGTACCAGTTCCAGGATTCCCCGCCATTTTTTCCTCTGGCTTTCCGAGAATCATTGCACCTGCTCTAGTTGGAGCTCTCACATTCTCATCAATCGAATTGGCAAGTATCCTTCTTTGGTCGACATCAGCTGAGCCACCAATTATTGCCCATGGTTGGGGTTCCAACCACAGATTATCCTCACCTACCCACCCAATTTCCTCTGTTAGCCACGACCGTTTGAACCATTTTCCAGTCCATTGTTCTCTCACTGCCTTACGTTGTCCATTAGCATAGTTCTCAGCTTCTTCTGCAAGAGAGTCATTTCCAATATACCTCAACATTCGGGCATAGATATCAAGAACATAGGTAGCCATTGCTGCGTTGAGAACACTGACTCCAATCTCCTCAACTAATTCATGCTGGTCATCAGGTGCGAATCCGAGAACCATTGCATCATTCCAATCTCCATTAGATAGCCTCTGTAGACCATGTCTACCGACTCCAGTGGTCTCTGAGAAGTGTCGATAACAGCTTGAGAGGATATCTCGTATCTTGGCCTTCCCAGCCTTAGGACCGTAAACCGGATATGTTGGAATCACATCCTCTAAAAAATCAGGGTCTCTATTGGCTAATACATATTCACTTGCCAGCCACAACAACCATAATTCTTGATCACTTGGGCGGAATGGAGATGGCATGTAGAGACCACTACCTACAATTCCATAGGGGATCTCACCGTTGGGTTTGACAGTTTTGAGTGTATATCGTAGAACATCTTTGACTATATCCGGTTCAGTGAAAATGAATGGCATAGCATGTTGCAGTGGGTCTCTCGCAGCGCCTTGGAATCCGATTATGTATTGATAGACATGACCTTGTGATAGAATGTGCTCCTTGAAGAAGCTATCAAAGGTCAGATTACTTCTGAGGTAATAATGATGCCATGTCAGCTCTCGATCAACCCACTCATCATCCACATCAAACTCGATTCTATCTTTTTTCCACTTCTCACTACTCTGTTCTAAGATGTCTGAGTATTGAGTTTCATACTTCGAAAGGAGTGATTCTAGCGTGAATCCCTCAGGAAGGTAGCCATAAGCAAAGTATAGTGTCTTACTCTCTCCAGGTTCTAAGTGAATCTTACGCTCAAGAAACATGCCTACTTGTTGGTTATCATTCGTTTCAAATTCAGTTGTAAGAGGTTTGTGTAATCCATCCGGACTAAGACTGCCACCGTCACCAAAGAATCTACCAGCATTAGTGCCATAGCTATCGAATGGTCCATCTAGCGAAACAAGAAACACCTGTGGTGGGCTTAGGTCATCAAATACGGCTTCTTTCACGGGGATTTTGATGGGTCCACCAGTCAACTTCTTTGCAACAAATCTCAACATGAATTTCAAAAAGCCCCATCCGACTTTGTCTCCCAGAGTATGGCCTTTGAACTGGATATTGTTCACAAGTCCCTTATTATAATCCATGGCAGCGATTACATATGAGAACCGTTTAGCAAGCCCTCTTCGAAAATGATTGGGATGTTTCTTGGATGATAATGCTCTTGCGAATGCTTTGAATGAGAACTGATACTGTTGACAACCCCAATATTCTATCCAATTGAGGTCAACTGGTTCACCACGTTGGTTCTCGATGTGTACTTTGGAGAATAAGATTGGGTCATCACCATAGGGAGAAAACAAGGTCTGGTCTGCAACAAGTTCTTCCCCCTTCACAGTTTTCCGATAGTATCCTACACCAAAGATTCGATCGAATGACTCTTCCTCCCCAGAATAAAACGTGCTAAGCACAGTCTTACCATCTGTCAAATATCCAAATCCACCTGCGTATTGGTGATTTGCAGGGTCCAAATCATTCAGATACTTGGGACTTCCCTCATCCTGTCTGACACGTATGTGTCCATAGTTTGAAGCCACTCCAACCAGTCTATCGTTGCCTACCTGATGTAGGTGTTCTGTATCTGAACGCCAGAGCTCATTCATCTCAGTCTTTGCCTTGGGGTCTTTGACTTGGTTACATATATACCGATAGGCTGGTAGACCGTATTCGTCTTGTATCCACTCTCCAAAATAGCCTGAACCAAACTTACTTGACATTGCAACTACCTTCGTGTTTTTTTTGCAGCTGGCGAACGAGGATTTATTTCTGCTTAAACAAAGAATATTACATCGTTTTCCTGTGAATTGTCAGACAGCGATTGTTACTGGGAGCTGATTATCATTTCACTTGATGACATTTCAAAGATGTTAATTGAATTGGATATTGACAACATTGCTGAAAGTGTAAAACAGAATCTCGAATCTGGTGTCAATCCTCAGGACATTTTGAAGGCTCTTACAACTGGTATGAATGAGGTTGGTAGCCGGTATGAGGCTGGTGAGTACTTTCTCACCGAGCTTGTTCTAGCTGGTGAAACAATGAAGGAAGCCTTTGTAGTTCTGAAACCGCATCTGACTACTCAGGAGAAAAGCGATAGAAGACCTGTTGTAATTGCTACTGTGAGGGGAGATAATCACGACATCGGGAAAAATATTCTTGGCACTATGTTAATCTCTGCTGGTTTCGATGTCATTGATCTTGGTATCGATTGTACTAAAGACCAGATAATCGAGGCTGTAAAGAAACATGATGCAAAGGTTGTTGCTCTCAGCTGCTTACTTACAATGACTATCAAGGAGATCACCCTTGTTGAGGAAGGATTGAGAGAGGCTGGACTGAGAGAGAGAGTGAAACTCATTGTTGGTGGTGCACCTCTCTCAATGGAGTTAGCAAAAGAGCTGGGTGCAGATGATTATGGTGCTGACGCCATAGATGGAGTAAGAAAAATCAGAGCACTTTTGGAGGGATAGTGAAAATGGATGCACCCACACGGGTGATGAAAGCTCTCAATCACGAAGAACCAGATCGCGTACCAGCCTTTGAGAGCGCCTTCACAAACGACACAATCATGGCACATTATGGAGTTCCTGTAGAAGGAGGGCTCACAGGGGCAGCTAAAGCTCTCAAATACCTCCCATTCAAGGACCGCATTGCCAAGTGGGCAGTAAGTAATCGGAATTTTCAAGCTAAGAGTATGACTGACCTCTACGAGTTCCTCCGTAGGGTAAAGATCGATATTGGGATCAGTCTAGTGACACATACTCAACGTAAACTCATCAAGGGTGGTATAATCGATGAGTATGGACGAATAATGAAATTCGAACCATATGAGGGCGACGGAACAATCATCACAGCGTATCATGGTGGTATCTTCAAGAACTTTGAGGACTATCTCAGCTGGGAACGTCCAGACCCTCATGATCCTAGGAGATTGGCGGCTTATCTCGGGGGGAAGGATGTCCAAGAGCAGATGAAGAACGAGATACTATCAGTTCCAGCAATCGGTGGTATGATGGAATCCAGTTGGGAGGCTTTTGGTCTCGAAACTTTCTCTCGAATTCTCGCAAAGCCAAAACAAGCAAAGCGAGTCTTTGATGATCATGGTGAACTAGCGCTAGAACTTGTTAAGATTCTGGGAGACGAGGGTGCTGAGCTGATAGTAGTTTGGGATGACTATGGATTTAAGAATGGACTATTCATGAGTCCAAGAAACTATAGAACATATGTCCTACCATGGTTAAAGAGAATGTGCGATGAGGCTCACAAACGCGGGAGTAAGATTCTCCTCCACTCTGATGGAGACCTCATGTTAATCTTCGATGACATCGTCAACTGTGGAGTTGATGCATTACATCCAATCGAATCAACTACTGCAAATCCAGATTATGACATTTTCAAGTTAAACGAGAAATATGGTGACAGATTGACCTTTGTTGGCAATATCAGTCCAGTTATGCTTGCAACAGGGAAAATCTCTGAGATTGAGGAGTATAGCAAAAGAATGATCAGAGAACTGGCACCTAATGGTGGTTTCTTTTTCAGTAGCGGACATAGCATCAATCCAGCTGTGACAGTTGATAGATGGGAAGCTGTAATGCGAATCCGAGAGAAATATGGAAATTATCCAATCGATGTACCTAATTAGCAATCTATTGAATAGAACTGAGGTAGTTCTCCCCAGCTCCTCAGTTATTGTCTTGATGTAATGTTGCACATCTATTCAGGTGGCTCCGATGCAATTGGACTCGTACTTGACAAAGCCTCTCTCTTAGCCTGATGTAATTTTGCTAGGTCTTCTTGCATCTTCTTGAGTTTTTCACCATAAAGTGGGTAAAATATGACGAAAAGCACGCTTACTCCTGCAATAATGGCAGGAATGAGCAACCACATCATCTTGATTCCAATAAAAGCTGATTCTGGTTGCTCAATGAGAGTGCCGCCTTGAACATACCCGAAGAAGGTCAAGATTAACGTAGCAATAATTGGACCAAGACTCGTGGCTGGTTTGGTCAGCAGTGCCATGACTCCAATGAACATTCCCTCTCTTCTAGATCCATGTAGAACTTCATCCTCGTCAATAGCCAAGTACTGCATGGGAATGTGGAAGATGCCATAGCCACCAAAGAACGTCGTTAGAATCAAGCCATACCAAATAAACACCTCAAAGGCGGGTATGAGGATTATCATGAATAAGACCAACGAGGCTGCTGTCCTCACAGTCCCCAGTCTAATGATGATGTTTCGCATTCCCCACTTTGGTTGAAGTCTCATAGCTGCAATATTTCCTGCGTATCCAACAATGAAATAGATTACAAAGAAGAATAGTAAGGTGTTTAGTCCCGGAGTTATTCTATCAAGTAGGAGCAAGTAAACGAAGAAGTAGCTCAGACCTAGACTACCTAGAAAGTTTTGGCAGAAGTAGAAGCCCACATAGACGAGAAATGTCTTCGATCGGAATGTCGCCTTGATTGAATCCATCAAGGTGTACGCCTCGTCATTTTGGAACTCAGGTCTCTCTTCACAGAGTTGTGATGTTAGATAGAGAAACACAATAGAGATTGCAGCGAATACTAGCATAATAGAGCGGAACCCATCAGTGTTAGGAGGCATTGCTGCTACCATGATGAAGGCCGGAAGAACCACAATCGTTCCAACAATCCCCGCAAGGAACTGCGCCTTGTTTCGTTCATCGATATCCATCGTCATCTCAGGAAGGACAGCAAGCCAGACCAACAATACTAGTGTCAACATCGTATCAAAGGCACAGATTGTCAACACATAGTGTATGAAAATGATGAACTGGTTTGTCAAGCTCCAAGGAAACCACACAAGGAGGAAGGTCAATGCCCATATTGGACCGCCATACTTGATGTAGACTAAACGCCTGCTACCCCAGCGTTCTCTATTAGTTCGATCAGATAGTTGCCCCGATAAGGGGTCATTTAGTGCATTGATAGTCATGTAGATGACTTGTCCGGCAATGAAGTAAGCGGGAAGCAATCCCAAGTCATCAAAGAAGAACTCAACATACTTGAGACCGAAAATGAAAGCTAGTAATCCTGTGGGTATTGATCCAAGGGTCCATCCCCACAGATTTCGACGGCTAAGTTTCTCAGTGTTCCCTAGTGCCATCCAATATCACCACTGTACCAAACTGCAAAAAAATACGATACAAAAGGGGCTATTAAATCAATGAGAATAGAATGTAGTTTTTATATCACGATGCAAGTTGTTCTTTGGGCTCTGCAATGACTTCCAATGATACTTTGAAACACTCCGACGAATCATCAGATAGTACAACGAGGTATTCTTTTGGGACCAAACTCCAAACGATATCTTCCAATCCGTACGGACGGGCAGTTCTAAGGATAAGTCGGGTTGGACTGTACATATTCGGGGTATGGACAATATTTCTCTACTATTGGAGCTTCATTGGGATACTGATTGGTATAGGGATCACTGCAATATCAAGTGACAGCGCATGGCGAAGACATGGGCTTGTGTTATCCTATTCTTCTGGGTTGCTTACAGGCACAATGGCGATTTACGCATGGCTCTGGATTCTTCTGATATACCTAATCCTCATTGTGTATCTAGTTGGTTCAGTTATTCACCTTTGCATCAGACTTCTCATTACAGGACTTCGTAGAATTCTCGGAAGACAGAGCGAAGACTCTGTTGTCAAGGAGGATACTGAGTCTTGGATTTCAAGAAAAATACTGACACGACTAAGGACTGGACTGTTTGCAGGTAGACCAAAGCTGTTCCAACGAATCAAGCTAATCACCGTTATTCTTGTTCTTGTAGCGCCCTTTCTTATCTGGTCAACCGTGAACTTAGACTTTGGAGTGATGTTTGATAACAACCCAACTCTGCTTTGGGTATATTCACCTTCAACTGTAGACGTTGGTGAAGAGTTTGAAGTTGTTGTTGAAGCCTGGGACTCATTTGAACGGCTCAGTGCCAGTTACCAAGGCACTGTTGAGTTCTCTATCCAATCCTACAATCTAACATCAGGACAACCTCTTGCTGGAGTTGATGCCAACTTTCCAGGTGCCTACACTTTCACAGGCAGTTCATTCAGCACTGGTCTTCTCCCAGCTTACTTGTTGGCAGGGTCAGCAGATTACGGATTGCACTCTTTTCCAGTTCAAATCAATACTATTGGCATTCATTACATCTTAGTGGAGGACTCTCTTACACAGAACATCTATTGGAGCAATCCCATCATTGTTGATGATTTAGTTGTGGATTCCCCGAGAATATACTGGGGTGACTTGCACGGTCATTCCGCAGTTTCAGATGGCTCAGGAACTCCTGCTGAGTCCTACTACTTTGGTAGGAATATAGCTAGATTAGACTTCATGTCTCTCACTGACCACGGTGAACATCTCACCTTGTTTGATCGGTCTAAGGTTGGTACTGCTGAGTTTCAAGCATATCTTCAGGCTACAGCAGATGCCTATGTGCCCGGTGAGTTTGTTTCATTCTTTGGAGCTGAATGGACAACAGGTTATGTAGATCAAAAATTCTGGTTTATTCCAGTACCTGCTGCGACTGGAGGCCATTACACCTGTGTCTTTAGTGGGGATTCAATGCCCCTATTCTCTACAATCACCGAGAACACTGCGGAAGAACTTTGGACTCTTCTCGATGATTTCACCTCATCAACTGGCACACGAGCATTGGCTATTCCACATCACACTGTTAGAAGCATGTTCATCCAAGACTGGACACTAATGAATCCAAATTATGTCAAGCTTGCAGAAGTGACATCAGTCCACGGGGAATGTCTCTATGACAATGAATTAAACTACAGAGGTTCAGTTGACCTTCCTGAAACACCTATTCCTGGATCGTCTGTTGTCGATGCCATCAACATGGGTTATCGAATGACCTTCATGGCCAATGGTGACAATCATGATGGACGCCCCGGCCATAGCATCAGTCACACAAGAGCAAGTGCTGGGCATCAGTATCCATACACACTCTACAATGCTCGTAATGGGCATCCATATCCAAGTGGCATCACAGCAGTCTATGCTACAAGTCTAACTAGAGATGGTGTCTTCAGTGGGTTGGACAATGGTAGAATCTATGCAACCTCTGACTATGGAAGGCCAATCCTTGACTTCACAGTGAATGGTATACCAGTGGGCTATAATGCAACAGTGATACTCCCAACTCCTACATCTTCTCGCACGTTGTCAATATTCATCGCCCAAGATGGAGCACCTGCAGCTGGAATGAATAGAGCCGCAACTGCAGGTCAAAATTGGGTTCCCGATTGGGCTGCAACGGTAGAG
>JAEOST010000741.1 GCA_016840245.1 Candidatus Thorarchaeota archaeon | reverse complement strand
TAAGATTCGAAACAGCATGTACTCTCTATCTCCGACAATTGGAATCTTATTTGCGATACCCCTCATCGCAATCTTCGGATGGCTCATTCCTGCGGCAGGATTCCCAATAACTATGACACTTTGTGCCATAATCTCCCTCACTGGGGCAGCCATGATAGCCAAGGGCCTGAGTCATCCGAAACCCTTAGCCAACGATATTCCACAGCCTACTAGTCAGGAACCAACTGATCAGGTAGAGCAGGAAGTAGCTGCGGAGTAAGACTCCCAGCCCTTCCCCTCTTTTTTCTTTCAATTGATACAGCAACAACATTAATACTCGTTCAGGACACGTACGCGTAGGTGTATAACAATGGGAGAGCGCCCTGGCTTTCTATCAGTTACATATTCAGGATCTGGACTAGACACAATGGGTCACGAAAAGAAAATGGTTCGTGAAAAGGACGTCAAGTTTGACGGAGAAGATGGGTCTTTCGAACTAACAGATATCCGACTTGTTTGGATTAAGAAGCCCTCTAAATGGGGTGGTGCCAAGAAATTTGGTGCACGAGCAGCTGGGGTTGCAGCTGGTGTTGCAGTCGGTGCACTTGGCGATCAAATCGGTGGTGTCGGTGGTAGAGCTATTCGACGTGCTAGCCATCGAATGACCGGTGCAGCAGTCGGTCTTGCAATAACATCTTGGACGATGGATTCATACTATAACAAAGACAAAGATGGTAATACTGAGAGCATTGCAATTCCAGTATTAGCAGTGAGTCAAGCTGCACAGAGTGGTGATAAGCTCGTTGTAGACTTGAAATCTGGAGGAAATATGCAATTCAAATTCAAGCAGAAGAAAGTAATTCCTTCCATTATCGCTAATATCAGTTCCGCTCAAAATGCCGGCAAATGCCCGTATTGTGGTACAAACGCTGGTAATGCTGCAGCATGCCCGAAGTGTGGTGCACCAATTGAGGGCGGTGGTGGAGGACCCACAGCAGGTGGAGACTCATTCACTGCAACAGTTAGCACTGGTGGAGGATCTGGCTTTTGTACAAATTGTGGTACTCCACTAGAAGCCGGTGACCGTTTCTGTGGCAAATGTGGACAGCAACAATAACAATTAGTTATGGAGTGTATCATCCTAAATGATACGCTTCACTCCTTTTCTTTATCGAAATAGATTCTCATCAAGAGACCTATGAACTGCTTTGGAATTTTCATTACCACGCTCAAAGTCATATCCTCTGATGATAACCACAGGCAATCCCTCATCAGCCTGTCCCATGACCATCTCAGCAGCAGATGCTATTTGATCAATTTGGCAAACTAAAGAATGCTGCAGAGTTCTACCATAGAGATCTTGTTTTCCCTCGTTATACTTAAACGCATTAATCCCAGCACATCCAATTGCGAGATTGATTGCCCCCTTTCTCCAAGGACGTCCCTCAGTGTCAGACACTATTACAGCTAACGATTTCCCAGTGGATTTCCGTAGGGACTCGAGAATATCTGTTGCGCTCTTGTCGGCATCTTCAGGAAGGAGAACGAAACTTCCATCCGGCGCATTAGAACGGTCGACTCCACTGAAATTACAGATATGTCCGCTCTCTAGTTGGGTAATCAATGCGCGCTTTGTTCTTAGAACTTCTTTACTCTCAGAAAGGGCAATCTCAACCTGAATTGGGTCGAAACCATTCTCCTCTGCGATTCTCTCCGCATATTCAGATACTGAAACATCTTTTCTTTCTATAATTCTACCTTCAGCCTTGGAGATGATAGTGTGCGCGATAACAACGATGTCACCATCCAACAGGGTGAGGTTAGAACCTTGTGCTGCTTTCAGAATTTGTGATGAAATATCATCTCCTTGAGTAATCAACGGGATTCCATAAAGTGGGAAAATCTCAATGTTTTCTGAAACCAAGATCTCAACCTCACAAGTGAGATACCTAACCTACGGAAAAACTTGCTGTATAAATTCCCAAATGCGCTAGAACCTGTGAAAACGAGGGCCTAGAGGCATCGACAGGAAAACGTTATAGGCCAGAATAACGAGTGCCTAACAGTCCTAGAAAGAGGCATATATACGTCAAGAATGCATAAATTGCGTTCTAAGGGGCATTGTTTCATTCATGGAAATGTAGACCTGATGGTGTGTTGTAATGGCTAAGAAGAAAGATACCACTCCTGTATTCACAGGTGCTGGTGATATCAAACAGGGCACAATTGCCAAATTCATGAGAAAAAGAACCCAGTTAGTCGGATTTGAAACTGGGCTCAACAAGCACACCCAATATTCGATAGAGTTTCTTGATAATGCCATTGACGCACTAGAGAGTTGGTGGTGGAAGACAGACAAGCATCCTCGTCTAGCAGAAAGTCTTGATCCAGAAATCGCTGAAGATGTCAAGAAGAAGGTTGAGGAAACAACACAAGACTCGATTGCACTTAGTAAGAAGCTAGAGAAGGATGTTCGTGCAGGGAAAGAAGTTCAGATTCCCCCACGAAGAAAGGAGTCATTGGACGATCGACTTACTCAATTCAGGAAGTTTCTCATGCCGTACAGGGCTCTAATTAACAAGAGAGAGCCTCTAGTTGTTATACAAATGACTGAGGTGTTCATGCCCGATTTAGTTCCTCTTGATGATGATGAAGGATTCAAGGTCTACGAATTCATCTGTTTTGACAATGGTGTTGGAATGGTCCCCGGCGACCTCGAGAAATATGGAATCTATCTTGCCTCAAGTAAATCCGAAAAATTAAGGCAGACACGAGGGAGTCAAGGATTTGGTGCTCCTTCAGCATTTAGTGATTCACAAAACACCACTGGAAAACCAATCTTCACAGTATCGCAAAGATTCACATCAGAGAAGGCAACTGTGGCAGACTTTTACACAACTACTGCAAATACTAAGGATTACGTTGGTGGACCAATAGATATGGATCTACCTTTCAAACATGGTACATTCATCCGATTGAAC
>JAEOST010000740.1 GCA_016840245.1 Candidatus Thorarchaeota archaeon | reverse complement strand
CTGTGTGCTTCGATGCGGAATCTCAATTGTGATTGCCTTATTGTAACCCCCTTGATGTAGCGTCCTCAAAATCCCACACAGATCAATTTCTCCCTCTCCTGGTAAGATATAATTCCTCTTTCCAGATTCATCTGTTAAGCTCCCATTACTGTCCCTGAAGTGAATATTCACAATCCTCTCTCCAAAATCCTTGATTAGCCACTCCATCTTGAGTTCTTGGATGTGCATATGCTCGAGGTCTACTGTGACCCCTAATGCTCTGTCCTCGTAGTGTTGTGTAATCTGCTCATCAATGAACATCTCTACACACCTCAGATAGGGCACAATCTCCAGAGTCAACATGCATCCTGCCGCCTCTGACCTATCTAGAATGATTTCAAGTCGTCGTCGCCATTCCTCATCTCTGAGTATCTCAACCTCAGGTGGATGCATGACAATAACCGCAATGCCCATCCCTTCAATGAACTGAAAGATAGTATCTGTTGTTTCTTTAAAGTCATCATTGCTGTATGTCAGAATGAATTTTGGTAAGTGGATTGAGTAAGGAGTAAGGTTGTTTTCTTTGAGTGTATCCTTGATACGATTCCCAACCCATTCAGAACGTCGATTATAGAATATCTCCACATATTCTATACCTGCTTCCTTCACTCGAGTCAGTGCTTGAATCTGTTGGTCTAAGAAGACCTCATCATTGTCCCTTAGACGAGCACTTCCAAGAGTTGAGCAGGATACGAACACACATTGACCCTCCTATGTTAGATGTACTCGTCTGTGGAATGACGTTCAAGGACTACATCAATTAACTTCCCAATAGTCTTCCGCAGGTTGCTAATCTCATCCAGAAAACTCTGTGGCAATGCATCGCTCTCTCCTCTGAGGTTTGCTTGATGGAGAATACCCATCTCCTCATTATAGTGTGTTATATCGGAGTAGATATTCCACAACATTCGTCGTTCTCTGTATGGTATATATCTAGCAAGACCAGAACGAATACTCAATATCCAGAATCCCTTCCTGAGCTTTGTGTCTGAATCAATGATTTCTCTATTGACTCGAAGTTCTTCAACAAGATCAATGAGAAGACCTTTTCCAGTCTTTTCGTTGTTCCTCATCTTGAAGAACTCACCAAGAGCAATCCCTGCTATCATGCTATGAAAGATGATGATGAATCTGTATGCATTTGAAACAATGGCTTCACCTGCAAGAGCTCCAATTGGTATTAGTAGAAGAATGAATATTGATGCTGAAGCAAGCACAACAAAAAACACAGATAGCCACATCCAAGACTCCTTCATTATCAATCACCAATTCTAGAATACAATATCCTACTGCTTTCTGTGTTTCCCTACCATCTCAGATTGTTAACTTGCTGCTTATTTCTTCGATATGGGTAACAGACGCCCCTTGACAAACTCCAAGAGGCTCTCCACTCTGTCCGAAATCAACTCAATCTGTGATCTGGTTACTTTGCCATACAAGGCAGTCTTGATGCTCATGTCATCCCCCTTTCCATGAAACTCCCATCTTCCTACAATTCTTCCATTCACCCAGATTGAAGGACGAATCTCTCCCGATGCATTTACAGTACCACCAGTATAACCCTCTGCTGGAGCTGGGTCTTCAGGAGGCCAGTAGAAGGTACGAAATCTAGGATACAACTTTGAATAGAATTCTTCACTCAAATACCATGATCGCTCAGTAAACGCCTTAGCAAAATGATCCTCGTAGGGAAGGAGCCAGACCATTTCGTCCTTTGTCTTCTCCATAGAGGCGGAAACTTCTAGATCATCATTATCCATGTAGAACAATGAGTGTGCACTCTCAAAAGGAACGACATCCCCTTCAAGACCATTGAGACTGTTCATTGCCTTTGTTTTGGTTATTGCAAGCCACCAACGGATGTCATTAATAGTCACTGGGCCAAACCTCTTGATGTATCTATGAATCACCTCTCTCAGAGCATCTTCTTCAGAGAGTGGCGATGGCTTGAATCCCTTGATCCAATCAGATGTCCGGGCATATGCTGTGACATTATTGCGTGCATGAGATGCAGTTGCTCGAATCACTTTTCCCTTCCCGGCTGCGATGAGTAACAACCATCGCATCACATCTTTGTATTCTGGAAATACCTTCTTTAGATCCTTCATCATTAGAGGTTTTTCAGCCAAGATGCCTAACACCGTGTCAATAGTTGCGTCTAGTTCCTCATCACTCAATTTTCTCAAGGGAGGTGCCGTCCGGTTTTTTCGATGTAGCTCCGGTCCTGTTGCACGTATAATGAGAGCAAGATTATCGATATGCACTACATGGTTAGTACCACGGAACGAATTTATTCTAGCTAAATGATTGCCACTATTCAACGATGAGTATACACTCTTGGCGTCGTAATCCCCAATCCTCGACCAGACGGAGAGATACGGGGTCCAATAATCAGTAGAATGCAGACCTAGCTGATCTCTGGCAATATCATAGAACTCCACTTTGTGTTCTCCAACTCGATATTGCTTACGTAGCTGGTTCAAACGAAACTGCTCTATTGTTGCGACAGTCATCGTGCGACCTCAGACCAATCATTCAGGAAAACGGGCTTATGAATAAGAAGATTGGTGCGGGTCAGCTTAGATATTCAGGATTTTGGTAAGTATAGATCTAAGGCACCACAGGATACAGTACCATAGTTTCCAACTGCATGCCTTATTATCTCAACATTGCAAGTGCTATGTTCCCTACACCATACCTTACATCTCTCTGCTAAATCCAGGTCTCTATAGAATAGGTTGCATTCTTTGCACTCGTAGAGAATATCTGACATACTACCGATTCGACTTGAATGATTATCATTCTTGCGAAATGTGCACTATGATAAGCCCTGTAGTTTTCTGACTCTACGATAGAACTCGTTCTTGACCCAACATGGCATGAGCAACATAACTATCCACATAGCAATCAGAATGACCATTGGAGCCCAGGCAACAACTGTTTCTACAAAACCAATGCAGGACATAATCACCAATAGATGAAACGCCCAATCGCGTCCCTGTATGAACCCGATTATGACTATAATATCAATAAGACAAAGAACGACTGCAAACGGGATTAAGGGGAGAAATGGAAACCATGGTATTGAATCTGTTATGGTCAGAACAGTTGATAGTCCTACAATTCCCAGAACCACAAATAATACCTTGATGACTTGGGCCATAAGAGTGAGATCGAACATTCTCCTCTCCACAGATGCTACTTCTATAGACTGGTCAGGTTCAGTGAGTGCCATCGTAACATAACTAAAAGCGCCGTCATGTCGGATGATTGCAAGAAGTATAATCTCCACTAAACTAAGTGTGGTTATCGCCACAACCGCCAAAGGTGATATTTCTACAGTCATAGGAAACAGAATGTGGACAAGAGATATTCCTGCTGCAAGTCCCCATGACTCCATTCGGATACTCCAGAACCATCGTGCGAGGATTAGCTCAAGTACACCAACCCAAGCAAAGATGAACAGAACATCCGCGGGTGTGAACGAAATCGCGATGAATATAATGGCTCTCGTGACATGCAAGAGTGAGATGAGTAGTATCCGGTTGTGGTTGATAACTGACTCTGGATAACTAACATTCACTTGACAACTCATATCCTGTTCCATACTTGCGTACTATCTTGATGCAATAATAAGTCACTGTCTCACGCATGTGTACTAGCACTAATGAAGAGGGTGCATCAGATTGACCATCTGTTTCTTACAAGCAATAAGAGAATAGGAATGGCAATAGCAGCAACTCCAAGCACAACAATGAGCCCGGTCACATCACTTGGTTGAGGTGTAGTTGAACTCTGTACCGTTGATGTAGTTGTAATAGTTAGTGTAGTTGAACTCTGTACCGTTGATGTAGTAGATGATATACTCGATGTCGAGGTGGTTTGTGTACTTTGAGTTGAACTAGTGGTAGAACTTACTGATGTTGTAGTAGTTGGTCTAGTTACATTTACGAATTCATACCATACTGGCAGGATTTTGTTTGGTGCTACCAATGGTTCAGAGTCAATACTCTGGCCGAATCCTGAAACATTGAACGGTGTGTCAATTATACCATCGCTGTTCATGTCTTCTCCAATCCACTCGTGATAGTAATTTTGGCAGAACTCGTTACCTTCACCATTATCTACTACTTGGGGGACTCCATTATCAAGAAAATTGTTGGTTACAATCGTATTGTTGTCAGATGACCTGATTATCATACCTCCATCGGTATTGTTTATGAGAACGTTACCAACAATATGGGTTTCATTACTACCATCCATTAGATGAATTCCATATCCCCCGTTTGTGTGTATCAGATTGTCCTCCACTGTATTGTGTGTACTGAGGATGAGTACCCCATCATTCTTTCCTCCATATACAGTGTTAGAAACTATCTCATTCAATTCTGATGACGAGTAGAATCCGCTAATCAATGCGTTACGGACTGTGTTATTAAACATCAAATTGTCAGGACAATCATATTTGAACACTACACCATACCACACATTGCTAATCCTATTGTTAGCAATGACATTCTGACTGCAGTTGTTCCATGCCCACACTCCTGCCTCAGGCATATCGTGGAAGTTATTGCCAACTATTTCATTTCGATAGCATCCCGCTTCCATGAAGATTGCATCCCAACTCTGACCGTACATGTGGTTGTCCGAAAAGACAGAGTCATTTGTTGATATCATATGTATTCCAACTGCACCTGCTCTCACAGTGTTATCATGGATGAATGCATTCACAACATCTGTAAGGACAATCACGCACCAGCTCTCGTCAATACCATCAAGGTCATTGTATCTAAATTCAAAATGGAGGTCTGAATCAGTGATTGTGAAGATATGGCTTCCGTTTCTAAACCTAAGTCCTTCTATGATTATTGGACTGAGTGCTGATCCCGTTCCTGGCCATCCTTCATCTTCAGCAACTTGTCTGAATTCATCATTTCCAATAATATAGATTGGATCATGAATCGAGGGTTCAGGCAGCACGTCATCAGCTATCTGTATCTGAGATACTGTGTCACTGTTATGAATACGAACAATCGAAGAGTATCCCATGAGAACAAACATCGTTAGACAAACTACCAGCCACTTTCTCATCTTGTTCACCCTGATTTTTGCCTATTACAGACTAGTAGTATGGTTCACTCATCCAATATTAGGGAGTCTCTCACAGCAAAACTGACTCATCGATCCATAGTTACTCCACAGAATGGACATTCAACGCTCTTTCCGCTCTTGAGCTCATCAACTGATGATGTTGGTAGATTTGCGCTGCATTTTGGACAGATCCACGCACTAAGCTTCTGAGTAATCTCATCCATCGCAGGCATAATCATCGCTTCATCTTCACCTGACATCTTCACCTTGCAGGTCGCACCCTTCACTCCTGGCTGTCCTGTTATGGTTATCTCGATGCCAACGCTCTTTCCAGTGTACTTACCCTTCGCCCAGCCCGTGATGGTTGCTTCAACCCTATCACCAACATCGCCCTTTTCACTGCTCACTTCATAGAAGTTCGTATTCTTTAGAATCTGCAGTGTCTTTGCATGCATCTCTTCTGGTGTCCAGTCTTCAACCTTAGACACAATCTCACCATGATGTAGTGATGAGAGTTTGAGTGCGAAGTCCTCTGCTGTAATCGTTTCAGGGGTCAATAGGTCACATACTGCTCTGATGACATATGGTTCAGTGGTGACAGAATGTGCTTGGCCTCGTGAGTCTATGAATGACACACTTGCTACGATATCTCCTTGGACACAATCCTGAGTTGGTAGAAAGACAAAGGATGGACTGCGGAAGCCCTTTGGGTCTATTTTCGCGATATTCTTTACTGAGTCACCATCTAGCTTCAGGGCATCTCTTGGGTACGATAGGATAGCTACTGTGACATCGGTAATGACAAGGGCAGACTCGTTCAGTACCTTTACCTTGTATCTGAAACGATTTCCTACAAACTCTCCACCTCTCAGAGCTTTGACTTGGGAGGCAACATCTCCAGCAGGTCTACCAGTCGGTGTTGGGGTAGTTATAACTTTGAATGTGCTATGACCCTTGTCAAAGGAACCACTGAGATATGTTGTGAGTATTGTTTCAAGAGCGGTCTTGGGGATTCCCATATCAGCTGCAAAGGAATCGATTTTGACCACACCAAGATCTGTAGCAGTCTTTCTGAGCTTTGATATCCATGCTCTTGATGCTACCAGACTTGTCTTTACAATTCTTATTAGTGGGGGTTTGAGGTCCCTATCTCTCAAATCCAGCAACACGTTCTCAGGTATGCCATTCTCTACAGCATATACGGAAAGATCTACGAATCCATCCTTTTCTACAAGCTTTACTAGGTCATTCACTACATGGTCCTTTGTGACCTGTTCATTGGATTCGTTTAGAAACACTGTGATACCACTTGCTTTGGCTAATGTCGCAATTTGGTCAGATGTGAGACCGTACTCTTCGCCTTCTGATTTAGGACTTATCCTCCCCTGAGTGGCTAGCTTCACTCTTAAGCTCTCCACGATGGCTGCAGTCCACAAAATCTTGTGACCATCAGCGGTTAGCATTATTTGACGCGTTCCGCCCACCAACTCATTCAGCTTCTGAAGTGACAATCCAGTTTCTCTTAGTGCCTTCTCAACGGGTACAGTCTTCTCAACACGTACTAATTTCTCTAAGGCTGATTTACGTTTACTCCGACGTGCCATCACAAAGACAGACCCGATGAATAAGAGAGCTACAAATCCAACTGTGCCAGTCACTGCTACATTGAACATGAACCTCGCAACATCAAACTGAACTGTTAGGATGACAGTGTCTGAAGCATGATTGCCATTAACGTCCCACACTGTAAGGGTGAAATTGTATTCTCCCGGTTGAAGAGATGGTATGTTGAATGATACTCCCCAGCCATCCCAAGACCCAACATCAAACTCCTCTCCGTCGAGCTCTATTAGATATGACACTGGATTCAAATCAAATGTGGTCCAATTGAGTTGAGCTGACTGAGAGTCAAGAATGACAAGGTCTGAATGTGGTGTGATTTCTGGTACAGTCAAGTCTTTTAGCACAGTCACAAAAACAGCGTCCATCGCGTTATTACCAGATGAATCAGTAACTTGAAGAGTAAAATTATAGAGTCCTGACGACAAACCAGACAGTGGGACTGTTATATTTGATCCATCCCACGAATCTGACATGACCGATGTTCCATTTCTTAGTACTGTGTAGGAACTTGGATGTAGCTCAGAAACACTCCAGACAATCTGAGTACCAGAAATCCCTTGTTCAAACTCAATGTCATCAGGATTCATTATGACAGGAGCTGTATTATCATTGACAATAATGATTGCAGTGTCAGAGGCAGAATTACCTAGTGAATCATATACTATTAGATTTAGATTATGTGTACCAATTGACAGACTGGCTAGATTGAAGGTGAGCGATGAACCGTCCCAAGAACCTGTTCTCCAGAGCACAGAGTTTCTATTAAGCTCATAATAATCGGGATTTGGATCTGATGGATTCCAAGTGATGAGATTCCCTGTAGATCCCTCATCGAAACTGAATCCGACTTGGTCATCGATACTTGGTGATGTTGTATCAACAGCAAAGAACCTAGCAATTGACCATGAACCATTATTCGATGACATATCCTTGACACGTACTCTCCAATACCATGTTCCATCATCCAATGATGTAGAGGGAGTATGTGTGGTTACATTTCCTACCCAGTACGAACCTAAATCATTGGTTGAAAAGGATGGATTTGTGTCCAGCTCGAGATAATATCCCATGATTCCGGTAGAGGGTTCAATGTCAGGAGTCTCATACCACTGCATCATCGGAGTTCCGTGTCCAAAGACCGTGCCACTTGAGGGTGACACTAACTGAACAGATTCTGGTGGAAAATGATCACGATACACACGTTCAAGGTACATATCAAGTCCTGAACCGACATCAATCGCTCCTACAACGTATATTTGTCCCATGCTGTCAACTGCGACACCATAGCTGTAGTCCTCATCAATGTTGATATCATATGTGTTGCCAAGATAGTCCCCGGAGGTTGTG
>JAEOST010000739.1 GCA_016840245.1 Candidatus Thorarchaeota archaeon | reverse complement strand
GCCAGTTGCCCAACTTTTACGGTCTTCTCCCGGAGACTAGAACAGTCCTCCAGTGAGGTATCAGGAATTGCAACTTCAAGAGTCATTCTTCTACCTCCAGTAATTACAGATCGAGTGTGAACCAAAGAGTCGTCTTCTCGGGATCAGGGACTATCTTCATATCGGCATATGTCATCGCTTTTACTTCAGTGCGTGTATCATGACGTGACAGGTCAATGTCTTCACCCCATGCGCGAGCCTTGAGAGAGCACTCATCAGGGCCTTGCTTGATCTCTTGAATTTCAAATTCCGAATAGAATTGAGAGTTGATATCAATTAGAGCGATTAAGTGTCCAACCCACTCGACCAAGAGTTCCTTCATATCGACTCCTTTCACTGCCACTTCAACTGGAACAACAGAACCAACTGTGGAAGTATCAAGTATCACCTCGAATGCAGCAACAGCCGCCTGCTCAAATGCACCCTCTAGCGTAGGGGCCCAACACTCGATAGTGATATCGGCCGTGTGTTCATGGAAGTTGAAACCTCGACCGGTCATATTTTTTCTCCCTGAAGGCAACACACTCCACGAAGCTTAAAAGGCGTTCTAAGGGGCATGATGGATGACTACTCTTTAGGGAGTTGTCAACTGAGCCGAGGTAGCCAAGCCCGGATTACGGCGCTGGTCTTGAAAACCAGTTTCTTCGGAAGCTGGCTTACAAGTCAACCAGTGTGCTTTGTCACGCATGAGTTCAAATCTCATCCTCGGCGCCACTTTCTTACTAGGCCTACTCCAGTTGGAAGAGCTCGCTCTCGTACTATATGGTATGATTTACCGATTTCTTGCTTTCACAAGAAGGACTATCACAATCAGCAATGCAGGAACGCTAATCATTACAACCAGTAATTCTAATGGTAGTCCTGGAGGTAGAGTCGGAGTTGTTGTGACAGGTGTGGTAGTTGTTGCTGACGGTTGTGTTGAAGGAGTTCCAGTTGTCGATGAAGTCTGTGTTGTATGAAGATGTGAACCGAACCTGATCATCTCGATGTATCCAACTCGTGTGGTTGCATCATAGTATTCAACCAAGTATTGCTCTAACGCTCCATCAGTCTTTGAGAAACTGAGCTTCGTGACAACATGTCCATCTCCATATTCCGAATCAACGACAAATCCCCAAACTTGGGTATTGTCAATCCATTCTGGTTCACCTGACAAAAAGAACCATGTGAGAATATCTAGTTCACATGGAAGACTCCAGTTGCCTATGGCTATAGCTGTCATGGGATAATCAAAGCTCTGTTCCAGCTCAGTACCATTATCAAGAAACATGTAGAGAGAGCCCTCATTGAGAAGTAATTGACAGGGGGCGGTAATCTCATCTGGGATACCGGGTAGAAAGATAATCTCTACAGTTAGGTCAAGTTCGAGTGTGGGGTTACCGGGAATTGATTTTGTATAGGTATAGTTGATTGTGTCACCTACATGCAATCCCCAGTAGAGATTATCGGGGTTCTTGGGATTTTCTGCATGCCAAACCTCTGTGGGAGTGTATCCATCTATTAGTTGCTCCAAGAAGTAAGTTAGCCCATGATAAGACTCATAGACTTCAAGCAGATGGTGTACTAAGACACCATTGGATTTCGAAAATACGAATGTATTGGTTCGTGTAAGGGAACTATCACGTGTGTAAGATGCAAAACCAAAGACTGTCGATAGCTCAAAGAATTCGATTGTACTACTATTTCCAAATAACTGCATCAACAATGATAGGTTACCTATAGGAAAAGCAAGCCAGTAAGATTCCGTGTAGTCCTTTGTCCCGTTCTCAAAGTATATGTCGTAATGTGAGCCTCTGTACAATTGCATATTGAAAAATTCTGATACATTGTCTGATAGTGTTGGGAGTGTACTAACAAGTGCATAACTTCTGTATGTGAAATTGTTTGTGGGATATCTAGAAAATCCATTTATAGTATAGTTGAAAGTGTCCCCGGGTTGAATTGCCCACTCAAGATTATGTTCTCCTTGTGCCGAAGCGAACATAGTAGGCACAAAAAACATTGGAATTAATAGAACAATGATTTGCAACTGAGTTCTTGCTCTCATAGATTTCCCTAGAGCGTCTTGACTCTCTGTGGATATAAATGGAACTGATTACCTCCACTCTTAATTCGTTATACGAATCATGTGAAGATTGACTTCGGCAGTACTGCTCTTACCCCTGGAGTGATATCGACAAGCTGACTGATCCTCATGTCAACAACACAGCTGCAGAGGGCATATGCTTCTTGGCGAGTCAGTTCCTTTTCAGCAACCAGCCAGTCAATCATGTCTCTTAGAGCGATTCTGGCTGCATCATCTGTCGTTTCACCCCATGCAGTAGTCATGAAGTACTCATCCGTTTCATACTGAGGTCGTTGTATTTTCTTCGTCTTATTGACTACTAGTTTTATTGTGACGTCCGCATCAATTTCCACAGCTGTGCCACACACTTCCCCATCCCCCTGAACTGCGTGAACGTCACCAACGCCAAATAGAGCTCCTTCAACGAAGACTGGGAGATAGACAGTTGTACCAACCGTGCAGGCACGTGAGTCCATATTGCCACCATATTCTCTTGGAATAAGGGTGCCATGAGAGCCTTCAGCAGGTGCAACTATTAGAGTGCCTGGAAAAGGATCTATGGGAATCTTCACACTTTCACTGAAAATGGCCATTCCATCTTCAATGGGGATGATTCTAGTCCAAGGTTCAGGAAATTCATGAGCAAGATAACCAAAATCAGGGATTATACAGCAAGATCCTTGTTTGGCAATACTGATGTCTAGAATGTGAACCTCCAGAGTATCTCCGGGTTCTGCACCTTCAACATAGACCGGGCCTGTTGCAGGATTTATTCGTTCCATATCAAAATTGATTGGCAAGTCTGTGGGTTTCTGGATTGTCTGATTGAAGGCATCTCTACATTCAAAAACGACTGTTTCTCCTGATTGTATTCTTAAAACTGGAGGATTACTGCTATCGGCTTTGTAAACTACATCCTTCATGCTTACACGGTGATACTTCTCGTCTGCCATTTTCAATCGCTTAAGATGAGAAATAAGTGGAAATTAAATATTCCCAGACACTTTTCTCGAATGAAAGGACATGAAGTTTGAATAGGTGATGCCATTAGAGGTCCTTGGTAAGATATGGACCTATATCCTTGAAACCCAGATTACGGTAGTACTCCTTGACCCCAATACCACTATTGACGAGGATTTTGTCAACACCATGTTCATCCAGACCAATCTCATACGCAGCCTTTACTAGCTTCTCACCTAGCCCAAGATGCTGCCAGGCCTCTGGGTCCTTCATTCCAATATCAACAACAGGCCCATAGACTCTCAGTTCTCGTATGATGGCACATGGAGAATTGTTAATCTCAGGTCTATGAGCGTCATCACTTGGTATTCTAAGTCGCAGGAACCCAAAAATTACGTCTAGGTCTGGTTCTTCGAAGGACAGAAAGGTTTCAGTTCCTCCTGCAGCCTTGTAATCACGACGAACTAGTTCTATCCCAGAGGGTTCAACACCTTTACCAGTTCTCATCTGATAGTGTCCAACCTCTCTATACCGAATTGTAGGATTTCTTAGTCCCTCATCCAACATCTCTCGGTGGACAAGTTCTCTCAGATTTCCCCAGTTCAGGCCAGCCTCAATCTGGTGCAGGGGAATATCACGTTGCATTCGTTGGATACGGACATATTCGGTCATATTGCTGACTGCCTTACTGACCAAGGTTACTATCTGTTCGTTAGAATAGGGAGTGTATTCTCCAGCAGTCCACCACTCGTATAACTTGGTGTTCTTCACGACAATTGTAGGATATACCTTCAACATATCAGGTTGGAATCGTAGATCAGTGAACAGGGTCTTGAAGTCATCCAAATCCTTCTCGGGAGAACTTCCTGGGAGTCCAGGCATCATGTGATAACAGACCTTCAGACCTGCATCACGCAACATCTGAGTTGCTTTTACTGAGCTCTCAACACCATGTCCCCGTTGTACATGTTCCAAGATATCGTCAGAGAGCGACTGGACCCCCAGTTCGACACGTGTTGCACCCATCTGGAGCATCTCGTCTATGCTCTCCTCTGTCACCCAATCAGGACGGGTTTCGAAAGTGAGTCCTATGTTACGAACCTCTGCAGTCTCATTTGTCCTCTGAGCCTGTTCTAAGTTCGCGCTCGCGGTACCATTCATCGCGTCAAGGGCGCACTTCACAAACATCTCACGATAGTCATATGGTTTTGAACACCAGTCACCGCCCATCACGATGAGCTCGACCTTCTGCACCGAGTGTCCAATGGTGCTTAACTGGTCGAGTCTACTTCTGGTCTGACGGTAGGGGTCGAATTCATTTTGGATGCCCCTCATTGTAGCAGGCTCATGACCGGTATAGCTCTGTGGAACTCCCAAATCGGGACCACCGGGGCAATATGCACATTTCCCATGTGGACAGGCATGGGGTTCGGTCATTGTGGCAACCACTGCAACTCCTGAGATTGTCCGTACTGGTCTCTTCTGGAGCAGGGGAATGAGTGTGTCCAGCTCCTCAGGGATTGCGGCTTGTAGAACATCTGCATTGGATGGTACTCTGGACCTCTTGAACTTGGCACACATCTTGTTCTTGATCATGTTGATTGCATGCTTGGTGAGGACCTTATCTGAACTGAGCAGTGCATCTATGATTGCTCTATAGAACTCGTAGTCCTCATCCGGAACTGGCATGATAGGAGAAATCTTTCTCTATTTACGGTTAAACCAATTGGTTTGGGACTCTAATATCCGACTGATTTGTAAACAACCGTTGGATGACAAAAAGAACGAAGGTGGTTCAATGAATTCTCAACCTTGAACCACCATATTCATTATTTCTTCTTTTTTTTACTGGTCCCAGATTTAGACTTCGTAGTCTTCTTAGTACCTTCTGGCTCTTTCTTAGGTTTGGGCTTGGCCTTTGTTGTCTTCTTCTTCTTCTTTGCCAATGAATCACAACCTCGTAGATAGTGGCATTGTTGGTGTTCTAATTTTCTCGAAATGACGCTGGTGACTTGTTACTCGTCATCATCTTCCCAGTCGTCATCATCGTCTTCCCAGTCGTCGTCATCATCTGGATCAATTTTGTACTTGAAGTGCAATGAAGATCACCTCTGGAAAAAGGATGAATCAAACCTAATAGAGGATTGCTGAGAAATCGGAAAGATTGTATAACGCTATTTCAACATACATTGAGATTTTTATTACTGGATATCCATTTTTCAGAGATATCAAGCTCATTCTGTGAGATGAAGACAATGATAACAGCAAAAGGGCTATATTCGGAATTGATACCGCGTCAGTAGTTAGTAACTCCTTAATCAACATACTAACATAACCACACAATGAAACCGATTGAGAGTATTGAAACGGATATCTTAGCTTCTATAGATGTCCCGGCCAAGAAGTCCACCTTCCTTCTAGCGATTCCTAGGTTATCGGAGAATGTACAAAAGAGATTGAGTTCCAATATTCAGACTCTGAGAAACAGAAAGATTGCTGATGGTCTTTACTTAGCAACTGACCAACACACCAGTCAGCTTGCTGCGATTGGCATACCATATCTGACTTTCAAACGCGCCAAAGACATTGTCCCACTTCGTGATGCAAAAACGGATCTAGTTGCTCATCTGAGATATGCCCTTGTCACGTACAAGTTCCTGAAACCAGATTCTGCAGTGAAGAAAAAGGTCCAACGAATCATTAGACGATCAGCTGCAATTCGTGTAAGACCCGGCGTGGTTCTCTTTCCGCATTTTCGAGCAAAAGAGAATAGGAAACTCGTTCAAGAAACGGTTGGAACGTTTCTATTAAACTCAAAGAAGTTTGCCAACGAGATGAAATTTCTGGGAGCAGAAGTACACCGTTGGACACGCTTAGAATTAGTTCGGCTTGAAGACCAAATCCTCATACGAGATGCTATTGAGTGGATGGTAGATTCTGAGCTGGGAAAATTGGAAAAGAAGATACTCGATTTACGAACTGCTACAGAACAACCGGAAATCACACTCAGAAGACTGCGGGAGAGATTGTCAGAACTCAAGGGGATATATCAAGAGTACAAGATTCGCTATGCAGCCCTCCAACTCATCTGGGATATTGATACAGCAAAGCAGCTTAGAAGAATCTACAATATGCTTCTCAGTGTAAGAAAGAAGATACAAGTACTAAGGACATCTGAATCCATACTAGTCAGGAAACAAGTCTAACAGTATCTGGACTGCTTTTACGACATATTTTGGACAGACATCGTGGAAGACACCTTCGTCTAGAGCCTTGTTAAACTCCTCCCCGTTGCCCATATTCACACCAGTCAGATCATCACATCTGACAGTTCCGAATTCTTCCTTAAATCGGGCCAAGAATTCTTCTGACAGGCGATATGTTTCGGACTTGTGCTTTCTTACATCAGAGATGGTCTTGCCAACTAAGACACCTATTGCCATGACCCCTCCGGAAACAGCTCCGCATTGTTGACCACTAAAAGTAATACCTGCTCCAAATCCTGCAGAAAGTTGTGTTGCCTCATCAAAGTAGAGACCTTTGTGTTCCAGAATTGCCTTGAATACAGCTTGGACACAGTTGTATTCCCCATCGAAATATCTTAGTGCTAGTTTTCCAGGTGTTTCAGTCATTATTTTGGTCTCCAAGTATTGGTTGAATCGTCTGGTTATAGCATTTAATACATGAGTCTAGTAGCTAGAATCCGACTCTCCACATGACAATCCTTAAAACAAGACGTCGTCAAGACCGTCAAAGAGGCAAGAAAACATGCCAGGTTCACATGGTTCACTAACAAAGGCCGGCAAGGTACGAGAGTCGACTCCAAAGGTTCATGGTCGAGTTCGACGCACACCAATCCCAAGAATCCGCAACAAGAACAACTACATCAAGCGGTTCATCAAGGGACAAGTTGTTGGTGTCAAGAAATAGACTACCTTAGAACTTCTTCTTGACGCCTGTAGCGTCGCGATGGTACTCTCCAAATTCACTTATTCTATCGAGTTCTTTTCCTGTGAAGACAGGACCATCCTTGCATACCAGATCTCCAGTTGGGTCCATGGCGCATGTGCCACAGATTCCACATCCACATTTCATATACCGTTCTAGTGATGCCTGGAACTTCATCCTGTGCTCGATAGATAGTTTGTGGAGTCCTACCATCATCAGCTCAGGACCACATGTGTAAATTGTATCAAATTCTTGAGTTTTTAGTAGATTTTCAGCTAATTCGGTGGCAAATCCCTTGAAACCCATGGAGCCATCATCAGTGGCAATCTCAACAGTGAGATTTGGGTTCTTTTTCTTCAGAAAGTCGTAGAGAATCAGCTCATCCTTTGTCTTGGCTGCAACCACTAATGTCGTCTTGACCTCATGTGAGAGTAGAATGTTGACCAGAAACCGCAGGGGAGGAACTCCAACACCACCACCCACAACCAGAGCATTGTATGAGTCTGTATAGAATGGCCTCCCAAATGGACCACGACTCCCGATCCACTCGCCCTCCTTCTTCTCTGATAGTACCTTAGTGGCATTTCCAACAGACTTCACTGTGACTCCGATAGTGGGGGGACTCCAAGAACAGATGCTCATAGGAATCTCATCAACACCGGGCACCCAGATCATCAGAAACTCACCAGGCGAGATAGCAGTATACGAATCAGGCAGCTCAAAGTACAGACTGACCGTGCTTGGATTCTCCTCAACTCGTTTTGTTATCTTGACTGATGTAGCATTACCCATCAGGTGCTCAGTTCTCATCATTAGACCCTCCCTGCTAGTCCAACTATCTCCTTGGTCGATGAGAAACCCTCTTTGTCTAGATATTTCTGCACACCTTGCTTGATTTCAGAGAATATGTCCATCTTACGAAGAACACCTGTGCCAATTTGGATTGCAGATGCTCCTGCGAGGTGCATCTCAACGGCATCTTGCCAGGTTGTAACCCCTCCAACACCAATGATTGGGATGGAGAGTCTTTGGTATAGGTCGTAAACACATCGGACTGCTACAGGAAAGATTGGTGGTCCAGAGAGTCCACCTACCTTGTGCCCTAATACTGGACGACGCTGATGGATGTCAATCTTCATCCCTCGGAGGGTGTTTATTGCTACTATAGCATCAGCACCAGCTTTCTCAGCAGCTAGTCCTACTTCCACTATATCTGATGCATTAGGGGTAAGCTTCGCAAAGACCTGACAGTCAACAACGTCTTTCACAGCCCGTACATAGTCATGGGTGAGATGTGGGTCATGCGCTATCTGTCCAATCTCAGCATGAGGACATGAGAGGTTCAGCTCGATTGCTGCTGGTTTCATCCCCTTGGCCTTGGATGCTACATGCAATATCTCATCAATTGTGTTCCCGAAAATGCTCAATACTACGGGTAACTTCTCTTTTCGGAGTGTAATCATCTCATCAACAAATTCCTCTATACCCGGATTAGTGAGACCCACTGCATTGAGAAGTCCATTATGAGATGTGGTCAATACTGGACCAGGATGTCCTATGCGAGGTTCAGGTCCAACAGACTTTGTGACAACCGCATCTGCACCTGAAGATAGGACTCTGCGAATAATTGATGCAGTGACACCTAAGACACCTGAAGCCAGCCAATATCCTTCTATCTTCACGTGAGCACCTTGGTGAGTGCTGTATGAGGTCCCGTAATAAGCACAATGGAATTTATGCTGATTTCGGGTCGATTGCATAGATTTATCCGCGAGTCATCCTGTCTGACATTCTAAGGTGAAGAATGTGACACTCTATCTTGCACTCACTGTGTTTGGCACGTTCATACTTGACAAAGAGAGTGAAGTATTAGCTAAGCATCTTACATATCCTGATACCAAGCATTCGGCAGCTGAACTCGCAGCGATCAACAACAGCGAACCATCTGATATGATACGAGCTGTGGTCGAGAAGCTTGGTGAGATGGATGATGACTCAGTCATTCTAGACCATACCTCTTTTGCAAGGTCTCTTGAGGAATTGATTGACAAGAGTGTGAAGGTAGAAGAGAAGTCACAGGTCATTCAATGGTTTCGAAATAAACAAGACACGTATCTTATTGAATCAGGTATTGTAGGTTCCACAGACGATATTCAGACCTTCAGGCATGAGGTCTCCTTACTGGTTGCAAAGAGTACTTTGAGTGCAGCAAGTGAAGAGAAAGACATCCTTGTGAAGAATGCAATTGATGCAGTTGAGGAGATTGACAAAGCAATCAATGTCTCGGCGATGCGTCTACGTGAGTGGTATTCGCTTCATCATCCCTCACTTGAGAGAATAGTAGAGAATCACGAGCAATTTGGAAAGATTATCACAGCATCTGGTGGAAAATCTGAGATTACCGAAACAATCCTGAGAGACGCAGGACTAACAGATGCTCAGATTAGCTCTGTACTGAAGGAACTCTCTGGAGATCTTGGTGCGGAGTTCAAAAAGAGTGACCTAGCCATTGTGATTGTCCTTTCAAAGAGTGTTCTGGGTCTTTATACAACTCGAAAAGAGCTGGAACTGTACATTGAGCAGATGATGAAAGCAATTGCACCCAACATCACAGCACTTGCAGGACATATGGTTGGGGCCCGCCTCATTAGCTTGGCAGGTTCACTAATGGAGCTGGCGAGGAAGCCGTCGAGTACAGTCCAAGTGTTTGGCGCTGAAAAGGCACTGTTTAGGAGTATAAAGACTGGAGCAGCACCTCCAAAACATGGTGTAATCTATCAAGTTCCAGAAATACATAGTGCACCATATTGGCAGAGAGGTAAGATTGCCAGAGCACTTGCTGGAAAGATCTCCATTGCAGCCAAGATTGATGCCTACTCAGACAATGATATGGGTAAGAAACTTCGCGAGGACTTCGAACGTAGGGTAGAGGATATCAAGAAACAGAATGCTGAGGAACCCCCGCCAAAACCGTATAGCCCACCAAAACCACCTCCAAGAAGACACCATAGAAGGTCAGGCGATAGAGGAAGGAGGAGAGAGAGAAGATGACAGCGGTTAAAGATCTCAAATTCCCAGGTGTCTACAGAGTTCAGGACCAAAACAGGTCGTCTCTAGCAACCCGGACTATTATCTCTGGTCAGAGTGTCTATGGAGAGAAGCTAGTAAAAGTCGATGATACTGAGTACAGATTGTGGTCTACTAGAAGGTCTAAACTTGCTGCAGCCATTCAAAAAGGACTAAACGAGATGCCTATTCAACCGGGCTCAAAGGTCCTCTATCTAGGAGCAGCTTCGGGTACTACAGTTAGCCACGTGTCGGACATCGTGGGACCTGCGGGAGCTGTCTACGCAGTTGAGTTCTCTCCACGGATAGCACGGGAGCTATTTCAACTAGCAATCACTCGTAAGAATGTCATCCCAATAGTGGATGATGCAAGGTATCCATCAAGATACGGTCCTATTGTAGCAGGTCCAATAGATGTTGTCTATCAGGATGTTGCACAGTCAGATCAAGCCAGTATTCTCTATGAGAATCTCAGTACATTCTGTTCCTTTGGTGCATGGGGCATGATTGCAATCAAGGCCCGCAGTATAGACTCCTCTATGGAGGTTCAGAAAATATACAACAAGGAGATTTCCCTGATGGATGATGCTGGCCTTGAAATTGTTGAGAGGGTCAATCTGGAACCACTTGAGAAGGATCATATGTTCGTCGTGGTGCGAGTCACGGAGGCAATGAGGTGAGTTCCTTCTTCGATAAAGTGCTAGAACAAGAGATAGATTCTGTCAATGACCACCTTCCAAGCAAACGGATTCCATTGAAGGATATCATTGAGTCCGGTGTGTTCGAATACGAAACCAGAGGTGGAGAAAACTCAGCATTTCGGAGGGAAGAGATCAATTTTCTGGCAAGTATTGTTCCAAGTCGTTTGCATGACGAGATTAGATTGCCCATAGTCATTCTCAGAAGAATGGACCTTGGAAGAGGAATCCACACAATTTCTGGTGGAAAAGTTGAGTTGTTTCTAGTGAATGGACTCATCGTAGGAGATGTTGACCTACGATGGGATGACATTACCCTCTGGGAACCCATTGAACGCCTAGCAAGACCTCAGGTACAGGTTTTACGGAAGAAACTACCGTCTACAACTTGTATGGGCTTTACAACAACAATAGATATGGAAAACAACTCTTCATTAACAAATAGTTGAATCAATTCACAATTAGCAAGCCTGAAAAGGATTCGTAAAGACAAAGAATCTGGAGACCACGTCATGACGAAGGCACGAAGTCAGATAATCCAAGAGGTTATTTCAAACCTAGTGGATGCTGGGTTCGACCTGTCCTCCCAGTGCGATGTCAGACCCAGTTGTTTTGATCTAGTTGCACGTAAGGGAGAACAGCTTGTCTTGGTCAAAATCTTGGCTAACATAGATGCCCTTACGAAAGAAGATGCCATGTCCCTTCAGCTTGTTGCACACTTTTTCGATGCCACACCTCTGATTGTAGGAAGACAGACACGAAGAGGAACACTGGACGAAGGAGTGATTTACAAACGGTATGGTGTATCTACAATCACTCCGCAGACACTTCAGGGAGCGATTGCAGAAGAAACAATGCCTAGGGAATTCATTCAGAGAGGTGGAAGATTCGTAGCAATCGATGGTGGCAGGTTGAAAGAGGTCCGCATGTCTCAAGACATGACAAAGAAAGACTTGGCCAAGTGTGTTGAGGTGTCAGCTCGAGCAATCCTCGCATATGAGAAGGACGAGATGGATGTAAGCATGGATGTGGCAGAGAGGCTAGAAGAAGTTCTTGAAACAGATCTCATTATCCCTCTTGACTTTTTACAAAATCCACTCATTCGGGACACACCCACTCCACCAGAGAGACAGTCAGAACTACCACATGTTGAAAGCAGAGTAAGTGAATTCTTTAATCGTCTAGGTATGACTGTATTATGGACCGATCGTGCACCATTCCATGTTGCTGCAAAAGAAGAGGGTCCGCCACTGATGACTGGAATAGGCTCGATAAGGAGTAGAAGACTTCACAAACGCATGGAGATTCTGAAGAGTGTTTCAAATGTGACCAAGTCAGACACTCTAATAATCGTAGAAGAGGGACAAGCAGATGAAAGCGTATCAGACCTTCCAGTGATACGACAGCTCGAACTCGATGAGATCGACAGACCTCGTGAACTCAAGAAGATAATAAAGGAGAGAACTCCTGACTGATTCAGAATGAGTCTAGACGTGATTGGCCACGGTCATACTTCTTCTCAAGATTCTTTACAGATGCCCAACTTCGCCGTACAAAGAAAGGGAGTTCTTTTCCTTCTGCGATGTATTCCTCCAGAAACGCCACAGTCTTTGGATCAGAGGGATATCCAGACCCAAAATCACCAAACTTACCGTGAAATGTTTCGATGATTCTGTCACGTTCAACCTTTGCTATGATAGATGCAGCAGATACGATTGGATACTTAGCATCAGCCTTGTGCTCTGATACTACTTTACAGCCGAGTGATAGTAGACCACTGCCCTCCCCTACATTCCTTCCAAATCTGTCAGCCTTTACATCAGCAGCATCTAGATAGACTTCTTTGGGTCTTAGACGCTTTACGATTTTAATGAACAGGTCGACCTCAATCACATTCATAGTCTTGCTATTTCTGAGGTAGTCAATATCAGCGGCAGTAACGGATTCAATAGCAATATCCTGAGCCAGACTGCGAATAACAGTGGAGAGTTGAGTCCTCTTTCGCGGGGTCATTACCTTCGAGTCACGAGCTCCTATCTCTCCAATTTTGCGAAGATTCTCAGGAGAAACAAGAACACCACAGACAACCATTGGACCCATCACAGGACCGCGACCTGCCTCATCAATACCTGCAATGCCACTCAATTTGGTTGCCATATTGCAACAAGAGTGTGAGCCCCTTATTATCAGATATGTTCATGACTAGATTCATAGGAGTATGCTCATAGCACATCTTGAGTGAGGAATAGTGCCTGATCCAATATACACACGTGCTGGTGATAAGGGGAAGACCGGGCTTCTGACTGGAGAGAGGGTTGAGAAGGACAATCCACGAGTAGAGGCCTATGGAACAGTGGATGAGCTGATCACAACACTTGGTGTGGCTAAGGTTCATTCAGAGGAGAGAATTACAGGGTATCTGCACTCAATCCAGCAACGACTCTTTCATACTGCAGCAGAACTAGCCACTCCCAGAGAGGATGAGGGATCTGAGGAGATCTACAAGTTTCTCGAACTGGTTCAGGATAGTGATGTCACGGACTTGGAGAATATTGCGGATGAATTGACCGAGGCATTACCACCCATATCGAGTTTTGTGATACCAGGGGGTACAAAATCCGCGGCCTTCCTCCATGTATGTCGAACAGTGTGTCGTAGAGCAGAGAGACGAACCATTACATTGTCAAGTATGGTATCTGTACGTCCAGAGGTCATCAAATACTTGAACAGGCTCTCTGACACGCTATTTGTCATGGCTCGATTTGCTAATGTAGAGGAAGGAGATGGAGACCAGCTCATCTCAAGAGATGGTGTCAAAATACAGAAGAAGGAATGAACAACACATACTGACGAAAGCTTCATATCGTAACAAGAAAAGAAAACGCGTGTTCCTGTGTGAACTTCGGGGACGTGGCCTAGTCCGGTATGGCGATGGGCTCCAGATCAAGGTTCGATTCGAACCTAGAAAAGAGCGGGTCAAATAATAGACATCGCCTCGGTGAAACTCATCGATCGGGAGTTCGAATCTCCCCGTCCCCACCATATCTTCACGCTGCTGTCGAAAGACTTTTTGAATCGATTTTGAAGAGATATGAGGAGGCTTAAACGACATGGGGGTAGAGCGAATTTCATCCAAAATTGCTGTCACAGCAGTAGTTCTGATTGTAATCTTAGTTGTTGGATTGACCTACACCACAATTATTCTTAGTAATGATCTTCCTACTCGTACCACTACTGAGAGTGATGATTATTTCCGTACTTTTCCCGAGAATGATACGCGTCAGCTCAAAGTAGGACTAAATTATTTTCATGATTGTAGTATCGATATTGGGTTCAGTGCAGATACTCAACTCATGTATCAAATTGAGGTTATTCCAGACCGAAATTCGGTGAAGGCGACCTATCAAGATCTTGGGGGCTCACATCTATTGGGACTCGTTATGCAGGAAGATATCGAATCGATTACTCTTATACTGGGTAGTAGAGTGCCTACTGATATTCGCATTAACGACGTAGAAGAAGAGTCAACCTACAATTTGGATACAAATATCACATATAGTAATGGTGCCAATCTAAACGGAAGTTTCTTTGTCTATCAAGTCCCTAATGGGACTCTGAGATGTACCATCACCGATGATGTGACATATTCAAACTCCTCATATCTTACCAGTATCAATATTGGATGGAGGTCCACCTATCCAGATTTCGTCTATCTAGATGTCGATATGCCCGAGGCAGTTGGAGGTCTCCTCATGCACTACTCAGATTCTTCGATTTTCTATGAAACTACTGGCTGGCAACATAATCTACAATTGGGGTCTACACGTTGGGATTATGGTACAGAATCATACTACGGTTATTGTCTCAAACTATTCGTTTACGCAACCGAGCTTCATGCATATCTACAAGCTTGATGATATTTGAACCGAATCTCCCCGTCCCCACCATTTTCCTTTTGCAATTCTAGACGAGTACTCCTAGTTTGTATATGAACAGGTAGCTGACAACTAGAACGGATACGCTGGAGATGATCATTCCCAGTGTCATGAGTCGAGTTGCATAGGATGGTTCAAAGACAAATCTAGAACTATGGAACATCAGTCCAAACCCAATCACTCCCACCAATAAGATGGCAGAAACTGCAATGCCCTCCAATGCTAGTTGTGCATCGATTCCTGGGTAGACTACTCTACCATCAGTAATTATCGCTGAAGGAGAATTCACCAGAGTGAATATATTTCCTCCCAGAGTGAATAGAACAGCAAAGAGTGCAGTACCCAGAAGAAACACATTGCTAGGCATCATCGACCTTCCAACACGCATTCTTGCGAATCGTATCTGTGGTCTCATAACCACTCTTGGCCACCATAACTTCAAACGATTAACCTCAATACATTGATAGAGCAAATCTATCATAAGACTGCCTTTGGATGGATTTTTGTACTATAGAGCAATTGAACAAGGAAAATACAGATATCTACGTGTCCAGATAATGTTTGACGAGGAGAATCATCATGGAGCTAAACGAGGCTATCAAAGGAAGACGAAGTATCAGATTCTTCAAGACTGATGAGATTCCTATGAATCTTGTAAAGGAGATTCTCGAGGCTGCGACATGGGCACCCTCAACCAAGAATGGGCAGCAGTGGCGTTTCACTGTACTGACCGGCGACTCAAAGAAGAGATTCTGTGACATGTTCGGGAAACAGATGAAGAAGATGAAGGAGGAATATGGAGAGGGCTTTGTTGGGTCAGCACTTGATTCTCTGGGGATTATGGAAGAGGCTCCAGTCACAGTCATTATCTGGAATTCAGGAGAGTTCGGGTGGGGAACTGAGGCACACAGTGTTGCCGCAGCCATCCAAAACATGCTCCTGAAGGCACACTCGCTTGGCGTCGGGTCTCTCTGGATTGGTGATGTTCTCTATGCCGATGAGGAGATTCCCGAGTATTTCAATAAGAACTGGATTCTCGTGGCAGCTGTCACCCTTGGATGGGCAAGAGAGGATCCAGACCCACCGAGTCGAATGTCAGTTGATGAATTGACCGAGTTCCTATCATGACTCTGTATCTCAGGCTGAAATTGCTGGTATCACAAGCATCTTTTATTCAAAATCCTCTCATACAGTGCACTTTCGAGGTGTAGAGATGCCAAAACGAGCGCGGATATTTTCATTTGTATTAATAGTCCTAATGATGGGTGTCTGGATAACACCACAATCTGTCGAAGCTACCACTCCGGAGGCATCCGACACCTTTACTCCAAAGCTGTATGCATTTGATGTTGACGAGTTCACTTACAGGATATCGTTCGTTCTCGCTGATGATACTGAGGTCCTTCTCATTCGGGCTAAATTTGGCATGATATTCCTTTCTCAGGAACGCGATCCTCCTGTGAGCCAACACTTCATGACAGCATTGGTAGGTTTCTACTATGGAAAAACCATGTTGGGACGAAGTCTCATTCAGTCAATGAACTTCGATAGTATTGGATACTATGCGATTTGGCAGGATATCGCTTTAAGATATCATGACTTCGTGAATGAAACCGGATTGTTCGAGTTGACTGATACTGTCAGGGATGGGCAGATGGTTGGAGGAACCCAACTCATAGACCCGCAGGCAACCTCCAGATTCATACACCTGATGGGAGGGACTATGGTCATACGAAATCTCTCTTTCACAATGAGTGATGGCTCTGAAATTTCAGTGGGTGATATGGAGATTAAAATGACCAAGCACTATAATGAGAACAAGCCCTATGCTGCTGTTCTGGAGACCGAGGAGAATCTGACCTATAGTTCAGACACTGCATATCTCACCATTACAAGTAGTGGAATTGCACCGGTCATTCTAACATTGGACCTTGTTCTTGGTTATACGTTGATTGGAGGTACTGCAGCCCTAATCATCCTGATGATACTGAGGT
>JAEOST010000738.1 GCA_016840245.1 Candidatus Thorarchaeota archaeon | reverse complement strand
GACAATGTAGTTCCATAGTAGATACCAACATCAGCCTCAGGAAGGTCTGTCCCTTTCTCAATTAGTCGTTCTGAAGCAAAGAGAACCTTCACATCACCAGTCTTGAAAGCCATGATACGGTCATGTTGCATAGACCCTGCCATCCCTCCATGAACATTGGTACTTGTGATATTTGCAGCTTGGGCGACCTCGGTCAGATGTTTTGTGGTATCAACGAACCGGCACATAACTAGAACCTTCATGTCCTCTTGGGCAAACTTCTCAAGCCAGTAGAGGAGTCGCTTCTCCTTCTCGTCAGGGAGTTTAGCTTCTGCTCTTTTCGCTACCTCATCCATGATTGTTTCAAACTCAGGACTTGAGGTGAGGACTTTGTTGGTGATTTTATTGACAAAAGTGTAAAATGAACGAAAAGTACTCTCCAAGAGACGTTGTCGAGCCACAGTCATCTGTAGGTAAGCAGTCGCTGAGGCAAGAAAGTGGGTGATCTTCTGGTCATCACCGCCCATCTTCTCCTGTAACTTTTGCTGCATACCTTTCTTTGCTAGAATATCGGTTATGAAGAGAAGAATTCGGTCATATGGAATTCTGGGTCGGCCAGTGAGAATCTTGTATGCCTTATTGAGGGTCTTCAAGAGATCTCGTTTGATTATGGAGATTATTCCATCAATATTGGTAATCCAGTCATCAAAGACGCGAATCCGCTGTAGATTGTATGCAGGCTTGTAGTCCTCAAAATCATCTCCAACTGGACGGATCTCAGCAACTCGCGTTTCTCCCCCAAATGTCGTCTTGAGTAGGTCAATCTTTGCATCTTGGGACAATGCAGCGGTCATGCCAACGACAATTCGCTCTGACTCTTGATTGAGCAGACCTAACAAATGCAGAATAGGCTCGAATTTCTTACTCAGACGATAATTTCTAGCTGAAAATTCCCTAATCAGGTGACTTTCAATCTGTTTTTCGCCAATTTTTGAGCCTTCTGGCTGTGATGCTTCCAGTTCTTGTTTGAGATCTTGGACGATTCTTTGAAAGGTTCGACCTTGCCCAAATTTCGTTTCGATGTACCTGATGGTCTCCTCTGGGGGTCGTGTCTTTCCATAACTTTGAGCAAAAATATCAAGAATTTCATCAATAATGACGACTTTAACACTATCTAGAGTTTCTCTGTCTATTCGAGGTGCCCTTCCTGTTACAGCATTCATCAGCAGGACTGGTGTTGCAAACAGGAACTTTGCCATAGCAGCATGCTTTCGGGACATCTGTGCTGGTAGTGCCTTCTGTTCTTCTAGTAAAAAGAGATAACCATGGTCAGCAAGTCCGTACTTCTTTGCCATATCGTAGAGCTGGTACTTGAGTTTTCGATCTTGGACCAGAAAGAGAATCTTCTCATCGGGTTTTATTAGTTCACGTTCGAGAAGCATTTCAAGGGTAAGAGTTGAGATGAATGTCTTTCCCATTCCGGTTGGAAGTAGGACTAGGAAGACCGTTTTATCACTAGCTTCAAGACCGCTAATGACCTGATCACGGGCATTCATCTGATACAAGCGAGGCTTGTAGGTATCATCAGTCACACAGTTACCTCTTGTCTTGCTGCTGTTGTGTTGCTTCTTTTTGATTTATATATAGTCTATATTAATTTGCAAAAAGTAGGTGGGTGAGAAAAATCAGATTTTGCCGACTTTTCTCACCCTAAGTCAGCTCTAGGCAGAAGCCTCAAGCATGACCTCTGAGGACTCGGTTCCTCTAGCAACTTCGGATTCTTTTACCGAGTCATTCAGCATAATGTCAAGACGTTGATGGAGATTACCACCAGCTACATAGAATGCAGCTAGTAGAGATACCAACACAAAGACCAGTCCTGCAGCTAATAGTGGGGGAATTGTTGAACCCACAAGCTCAGCCCACACTCCACCAAGAGCCATCCCCAGTACTTGAAGAGCGGTAAAGACCACGTTGAGTAGTGCAAATACACGACCTCTGTAGCTATCCTTTACCAGACCCTGCATCAGTGTACCGAGTGGAATATTCAGCATTACATCAACAGATCCAATAAGGGCCCAAGAGAAGATGACAATCCATATGGTGGTAGCTGCAGCAAAGGCAAGTACTCCAAATCCAGCTATGATTCCTGCAACTGCAACGATATAGAGAGGGTAGGGAAGTCGCTCTCTCTTACCCATTACAATGGCTACAATTACACCCATAGCAGCCCCAACACTGAGGACTATTCCAAATTGGGTTTCAGTGATTCCAACCTGTCCTTCGAGATGCGGAATAAGGAGTGCATTGAGGATACCAGATGAGGCTGCCAATAGAATAGCAAATACAAAGAAGTAGACAAGTATTGGATTACGAGAAACATATTTGGCGCCCTGTGTAATCTGTGCCATAACGGACTCTTTCTTGGCTACATCCTTTGGCACAAGAGAGGTCTTGATTGTCCACAATGATATTGCTGAGAGTACGAAAGCAGCAGCATTGATGGCAAATGCTAGGAAGTAGTCAGGTGCAAGTATAGCAACAAGTGCTCCTCCAAGTGGGGGAACTGTCAGTTGTACTACTTGAAATGTCATCTGGGATAGAGAATTGGCCGATACAAGTTCCTCAGACTCTACTAGATTCGGTATTACTGCATTTCTTGCAGGGAAGAACCATGCATTTGCAATTGCATATAGAAAGGTCAGAAAATATACCCAGTAGATGGTTGGAATGTTAGTAGGAAAGTAGACAGAGAGGGGGATTAGCAATATCAGAACAGTGCGAACCACGTCTGATGCTATCATGATGGTCTTTCTATTCCAACGATCGATGTATACTCCAATGAAACCCGCAAATAGGACTACTGGAGCGGTCTGCGCAATTGCAAGTATCGCCATTGCCATTGGAGATGAAGTCAGTGCATATGCAAAGAAGAGAAGTGCAAGGGAACTGATTGCAGTACCAATGTTCGATACAAGCTGACCAAACCATAGACGAGAGTAGTCCCTGTTAGCCAGAAGCCTACGATATGGACTACCCTCGGATGTGGGAGTAGAGAGAGAGGTGGTGACCACGTATGATCACCTAGAGAAGTAAGCATGAGCAATAGCGCGAGTTGAGATTTGCTTGCGTTTCTTGTGGCGCTTGGATGTCTTAGTTGCCTTAGCGAGTGCCATTATTTCACCTCTGAACAGTCATGTAGGCGTAAGCAACCGCGCGGGTACTGGTGACCTTGGTGGTCTTGATGTTCTTCTTCACGGGTGATGTTCGAGAGTTTGCTGCTAGAGCCATTATATTTCACAAGAATTACTACTCAAAATTAGTATATATAGCGAAGCCACAAAATGGGGTCACAGAAGGGAGTCACAATTTGTTACTACCTATTTTTCCAAATTTGTATCATCGAGAGCTACTCAATGTATAGACGCACGTCACAGAATGGGCAGAGAACAACCTTATCGCCTACTGGAGTAGCGTTCACAAGCTCGAATGAATTCTGACAGTCAGGACATCGATACATATCCATCCCACCAACAGGAACTGCTGTCAATGCATGGCGTTGCATTGATGCAAGAATCCTATCATCCTCATCTAGATCTGTTGGAGCGATGTCCTCGCCCTTAGCCCATTTGTAGGCTGCGTAGATAAAGAAGAAGAATATTGGAATGATAATGATTGTGTTGAACAGTATAGTATCAGGATTGGATGTGTAAAATACAGCGAACATACTGACAATCCCAACGATGAGGATCAATACAAAGATGACCCATCTACCAGGACTTGTTGTAGATTCTGGCTCATTGCCATAGTATTGAGAACTATCATCTATCATAGTAACGCGACCATCTTCTCATTGACCCTTTGTAGATAATACTCTTCGCATCAGTCGGCATTAGTAATCGCGATATGCCTCTATGAACTCTGCACACTTTATGACAACCATCTCTAAGATCTTCTCACCGGACTCCTTACTGATGTCATCCAGATTTCCTGCCACACCATCTTTAGCAAAATCATCTGTATAGGAGGGTAACTGGACTCCAAGAAGTTCTCTGCCCCACTTTGGAGCTGGTTGTATCCTAGGAACTGTATCCATATCTACAAGATGGTCATGAAGAGCCAGATTGATGGAGGTTTCGATGGCCTCTGCATGAGCTATGGCATAGTTGGGGAAGAGCTCCTTTGCCTTCGTTTCATCTAGAAATTCCCACCAATTGGCTAGTACAGCCTTGATGCCATGATGAAAATACAGATTTCGAGCAACTTCCTGTAATGCAGGAATGTTCCCACCATGACCATTAAGGAAGATCAAATGGTCGAATCCATGACTAGCTAGGTTGAGTGAGTACTCTGTCATCAGCTCCACAAGTAGATGTGGACTGAACCAAAGAGTTCCCTTGAAGTTGCGATGATGTTCAGATACACCAATGGGAATTGTTGGTGCACAGACTACATTTACTCGTTCACATGATTTCCTAGCCACGTATTGGGCAATCATAAAATCAGTTCCTAAAGGATTCTGAGGGCCATGCTGTTCACAGGCACCAATTGGAATCACAGTAAGCGTGTCCTTTGCAAGGTGTTTCTTTACAGCCTCGGTGGTCATCTCTTCTAGAAGCATGTCTTCACCGTTGTTGGTGCACTGCAATCGGGGATTTAGAACTACCGTACAAGGGGGTGGGGTGGTAATGCAATAGTCAGATACCTATAGGGGAGTCCCGGACAACCGTATGGCTCATCCGGGACTGAGTCTGTTTCTTTAGAGGCGCCAGGGTTCTGGCGGACCACCAATAGGTATTAGTTCGTACATCTAGTTCTTCACCAGAAATTTGTCCGACTGATGAACCCTGAACTCCGATAACTATTCGATGTCATTTTTCAGCGAAAAAATCACACTATCTTATCATTAGTGCAATATGGGTATGAGTAGATTTCCGTGGCAAATTTAAGGGAAAAAGAAGAAACGAACGCGGGCCTTGCGGGCCCGGTTCATTGAAAGAATCTAACTGGCCTTCCTCTTAGTGACCTTGGTGACGACTCCAACTGCGACTGTCAGACCCATGTCTCGCACGGCAAACCTGCCGAGCTGTGGGAAGTCCTTGTAGGTCTCAATGCACATTGGCTTGAGGGGTACAAGTTTCGCAATCATTGACTCGCCTTTCTTCACAAAGTCCGGGTTCTCTTCGATGACTTGGCCACTACGCTGGTCGAGCTTCTGTAGAATCTGGTCGAATCTACATGCAACTTGAGCAGTGTGAGCGTGGATGACAGGAGTGTAACCGACAGTGATTGCAGTTGGGTGCTGAATGACCATGATCTGGCCAGTGTAGTCAGCGGCAACTGTTGGTGGTTTGTCAGTGGGTCCTGCAACATCTCCACGACCTAGGTCCTTTCTCTCGATACCTCGGATATTGAAACCGATGTTGTCACCTGGGACTGCCTCAGGCATAATCTCATGGTGCATCTCGATAGATTTGACCTCTCCAGTCTTGTTCGGGGGCATGAAAGTGACCTGCTGGCCAGACTTCATGATACCGGTCTCGACACGGCCTACTGGGACTGTACCAACTCCTTTGATGGAGTATACATCGTTGATGGGTACACGCAGTGGCTTGTCGGTTGGCTTTGGTGGAAGCTCAACTTTGTCAAGAGCCTCTAGGAGTGCTGGACCCTCGTACCATGGGGTAAGATCAGGGGTCTTCTCCTTCAGGTTGGCTGCGTCAAGAGCTGAGGTTGGAATGAATGGAATCTCATCAGTCTTGTAACCAATGCTTGCCAAGAAGCCTGAGACTTCCTCCTTGACCTCGTTGTAACGGTCTTGGTCGTATTTGACGCTATCATCGTCCATCTTGTTGACACAGACGATCATGCTTGGCACACCAAGTGTCATTGAAAGGTATGCATGCTCCTTTGTCTGACCACCGGGACCAATACCAGCCTCAAATTCACCTCTCTTTGCAGAGACAACAAGCAGGGCAACATCAGCCTGTGATGCGCCTGTGATCATGTTCTTGATGAAGTCTTTGTGGCCGGGTGCGTCAATAATTGTGTAATAGTACTTGTCAGTCAGGAACTTGAAGAAGGCGATGTCAATTGTTAGACCTCGCTCACGCTCCTCTTTTAGTCTGTCAAGTGCAAATGCCCAAGCCCATGATGGGCGTCCGAGCTTCTCAGCCTCTTCTTTGTGCTGCTGGAAAGTTCGCTCGTCTACGGCACCTGTTTCGTACAGCAATCGGCCAGTCATCGTACTCTTACCGTGGTCGACGTGGCCAATTACTACTAGGTTAAGATGCTCCTTGTCTTTTTTCGACATTTCTTATAACACCACGTTATTGTGTTGTAACTTCATAACTCAAATGGCCGTCCCTCTAGGGGTGCCAGATGATTACGGCAAATGTCCAGTGGTTCATGTTTAAAGCTTTTGGCCTAGCTACGTATGCTAATTCAGCATCAATAATCGAATTCGTTCTCTCCCACTCGAATTCTAGTAGTTAGCTGCTCTTCTGCCCACGGTTTACGAACCTCAATTAGATTAAGGACAGTATAGCCACGCTTCCTAAGAAACTGAATACTGGTTTCATTGTTTGGATGAACCCAGTTGTATACCGTATCACTCCCACTTTCGTTAGCCAAGCGTTCTGCTTCTGCGTATAGTAAAGTTCCAATACCCTTGCGGCGAAACTCTGGTGATACATACAACGATTCAGCCCATACAACATCCTCATCGATTCTACATACAATATATCCAACCACGTTATTGCTGTCCACAGCGACAAAAATTGGATAGTGTCCCTTCGTATAGTCAGCAAGCTCCTGTCTAGCGCCCTCAATGGTGATGGACTGAGATGACGATTTCAATTCTGCAAGAACGGTTCTGAGTCCCAAGATTAAAGCTGCAACTTGATTTGCATCCTTAGTCTGGTATTCTCTCACAGTTATCGATAACAACTCCTAAGCCTGTGGTAGTGTGAGTTCCTTTCATACTGCTTAACAGTTTCGAAAACAAGTATTCACAGTGCTTCATCATCGTGGAAACCAATCTACCCTGTAGGGTGTTGCTACTATGAATCTTCAACTTGGCTTTTGAGCTACCACCCAGAGATAACCCCTGAGATCCCCAAATCTGAAAATAGCATCTACCCTCCCAACACTATGCAGCGTCCAACCATCCAGCTCTGACTTGATCTCGTCCTCTGTGATGAATCTTATCGGCGGGTCGGTTTCCTTGTGTGGGAGTATATTACCAGAGTAAACGAGGAATCCACCAGGCTTGACAGCATCCATTATCTCCCTCAGACGTGGAATTGCTTTGTCAAACAGGTATTGAAGACACTGAAGTGCAATGACAATGTCGTAGGTTTCCGACTTGAGTGGATACTGGTCTATATCATCAATGAGGAACTGTACTTGACTTTCCAATGCCATGATTCGTGCTCGCTTTCTGGCAACCTCGATTGCACTAGCCAATGCCTCAATCCCTGTGACCTTACTACCAAGCCTTCCTAGACAACATGCATACTCTCCATCCCCACAGGCCAGCTCAAGAATATCCAAGTCTGCAGGATCTGTTGATGTTATCCCTAGAGCGTGCATGAGTTGTTGGATTGGAGGGTTTGCTTCTATGTCTACGAGCTCCTCATCAGATAGTTCTAACCTTCGCTTGTAGAGATTGTCCCACCCATCCATCCACTTCCGAGGTGCTGCTACATCGATATCTTCTAGGTCGCTCATCTCAATAGCCCACAACTTTGTCCTCATGATATCTCTTCGTCTGTGAGCAAGCTAGAAGAAAATGATGCCACGTGACCCATCCTTCTTCGAAGTTGTCTAGAACAGTAGGGAGCTTATATATTCAGACGCGGATTCAGTATCATGGGGGTCCTATTAGAAAAACCAGCCAAGAGGTACGTCATCCATGATACCAGAGAATTCTCAGGTCAGGATGCAGTATACCATGCAGCAGTAGATCTTGCAGATGAGGTCATGGACGGGATTTTTCGTCTAAACCAGACACATACCCTCATGGCAGCAAGCCTATTCATCACAAATCGAGGAGCCCAGTTACTGGTGCTGACTCGAACATTTGATACTGAGCCCATAAATTATGGACTTGATAGTATACTCAAGAGAGTCACATATGACCCAGTAACAGGGAATCTCTTCACATATGCGATTCCAATTCTAGAGGTGAGTTCTGGAGATAATTCAAGTGATGAATCACTGAACTAACTTGGTTATCCATTCACGAATCTGATCCCAATCACGCTGGTCGAGCTTGTCTGGCACCTCTTCACCTGGAGGGAGTTCCTTTTTGATCATGCTTTTTACCAATGCACGCACTGCAAAGTTGTATTTCTTTGTGTCAAACACACCACCGAACAGTCCTGTTGAAACTGGATTGAAACCGGGATGATTTTCTGCAATCTTATCCAAAAAATCGGTTTGTGCTGTATCGCACTTGTCTTCTGAAGCAGCATAACCACATACCACGAATAGTGCTACTTTAGTCTGTGAGAGAGATTCAAGATTATTCTTGATGAACTTGAGTGGCTCCTTGGTCCACTGACCAGCTTGAATACCACTTCCTACCACAACAAGGTCGTATTCCTGCGGACTCTTTTGGGGTTTGTTCTTTTTCAGGTTGACAACCTCAACCTGTTTTCCCAAATCTTGGGCAGTCTTTGCTAGGTCCTCAGCAACTTCAGCTGTAGAACCATAACGAGTCCCATAACAAATCAATATCTGCGCGGTCATTTGACTCTCCAGCATTGCGTACAATCTTAACCATTTCGTTACGACTCTCATAAGAATATACGAGAACATCAAAATTGAACCAGGTAATGCGAATGATTTTACTAGAAATAAAGCGGGATTAGGCTTCGTGCTCAGATTTGCGATTCTTGCTAAACCATTGAGCTATCACAACGCCAAGAATCGTCAGTCCACCACCGAATATCTGAAGGGGCGTGATAATTGTGCCTTCTCCTAATACAAAGATGGACATCAGCACACCCCAGACAGCTATCAGATTCAGTGCTATTTGGATTAATGATGCCTCGATATAGTTCATGGCCTCATAATAGAGAACAAATGCAAAGGCAGTATTGATGATACCCACCCAGAGGATTAAGGCCCAACTTAGTAGATTCATTCTGAGTACAACTGTGATGTCCTCAAAGATAGCAGCTGATATCCAGATGAAGGGGACGGCAGTCAGTGTACTATAGAGTGTCACCGATACAGAGTCCACAGATCTGACTGCAATCTTACCAGCAATGCCGTTGATTGCAAAGAGAAAGGTGGAAATAATAATTATCAAATCACCTAGTAGGCGCTCAAACCCGAAAGTGGTTTCCATGCTGGTTGTGTTCATAACAATCAATGTTGCTCCAATTGTGGCAAGTAAGAGACCTACCACCTTTTCTGGTGTGATTTTCTCGCTGAGTAGAGGTGCAGCCAGAATCACTGCGAAGACTGGGGTCATGTTAAGTAAGAGTACAGCATCACTTGCAGTGGTGAGGTTAAGGCCAATGTATTGTAAAACCTGAGAGAGAAAGGGTCCACTGAGTCCCAGAATGATGATGATTCTCCAATTTGCTCGTATGTTGCTGGGTGACTCAGATTTCTTTCTAAGTACACCTGCTGCTATAGCAAGAAAGGGGCAGGCAATGGTATAACGTAGAGCAACGAATACAATAGGAGTCATTACATTGGGTGGTTCGAAAACGATTTTTGCAATAATCAGAGATGATGACCATACTATTGTCGTGAACAGGATTGCTACCCACGCCAAAATCTGTCTGGTCATCGTTTTTCATCTCGGTTGTGTCAATTATTGAAACTCTATCTTACTGATAAGACAAACTAGACTCACAAGAGCTCAGCCTTATTTGAACAGATGTATAGAGGTCATATGAGAAGAAGCGAGGATTTAGAGATTGAGAAAGAAGCAGGATGATGTGGTAGACCCCTACGTCAAAGGACTTGAACTTCTTGCATTCGTGATTGTCAGCATAGTTCTAGAACTGCTTCCGTTTCCAGACCCAGTTGAACCAATTCTGTCCCCTCTGAAGATAGTGTGGTATTTTATCATTGGTGTCATTGCATATTATTGGATTAAGGATTTAAGGAAGTATGTAAGTTCAATGCAACGAGTGACTATTCCAAGCAACACCGATGTGGATTCGATACTTGAAAGTCAAGATGATGAGAATGTCGATGAGATCTAATCTTTATACTCCTCAGCTGGTTCTGTATCGAACTCAACCTTTGCACTGCGCCATTGCATGCCCCATGCATACTCAGCAGTGGATGCCTGCACTATCACTATTCTAGCAAACTGCCACATCGCATCAATCAATGTTAAATCAACATGTATGATGTTCCACCCACTCCATTCATCATACCGACCAGTATCTTCGTTCTGCTCACGTCTTCTTTCACGAATCATGTACTTACCGACTTCCAGCTTGACGACTTGGATATGTTCAGAGTCTGTGCGATACTCTGCAGGCATCTGCCTTTCATCATAAGGATAGGCATCACTGGAAACTGGCGACATTATCTCACTCTGCCGCAACTTGATAATTGACCGCACTTAGAAGTTTCCTATTGTGTAAATGGAGCTGAGTATATGCATATGGCATGTCAGCTTGAAAGAAACTGTATTGATTGCAAGAGAATTGATGCTCTTACCTTGCAGACCTTGCTACTCTCTCGCGTTCTTCCTTACGGGCAATCGCGAAACTTGCTGGGTCGCTCTTATAGGCTAAGAGTAGTTCGTCGACGATGCATTCCTCGAATGACTTTGCGTTCTTGTGAGCATTTCGAATTGCACCAATTGACAAATGCTTGAGAGCTAAGTCAATCCTGCGTTGTGGTGCTACATCCACTGAACGAGGATAGGCCATCCCACCGTAGGAAATCCGTGTGGTTTCTTCAGCAGGGGCTGTATTCTCAACAGAAGTGACGAGTACTTGGATTGGATTAAGACCTGTCCTGAAATGGATGATATCAAAGACACGTCGGACAACACCTATTGTGCGCAGCTTCTTACCTGCACTGTGACCAGTTCTTGTCTTCTTCTCCTTGCGTGATCCTGCGTTCAGCAGTTTGTTGACGAAACGTTCAACAATAGGAACATGGGACTTGTGAAACCTCTTTCCTGCATGCCTACCTGAGGTATGAGGAATTAGGACTGGTTTTAGGGAAATGTAACGAGCCAGACCTACATCTGCGACTTGTACATTTGTGGAGTCATATTTACCAAACAATAGGAGTTCTGGGGGGATATGAACCTCTGGAATATCTGCAACTGGTTCAATTGATTCTTCTTCAGCCATGACTACCACCTATCGTATTGGTTTTTCCTTCTTACCGTAAATCAATGACTCAAGAGATACGCCATTGACTTTGCGTACCTGCCATCGAACACCCGGTAAGTCACCCATAGCACCACCCATAGCACCACCAATACCCTCGACAAGTACCTCATCGTGTTCGTCGATGTACTTTAGACCACCATCGCCCGGGATGAATGCTGTAATCTGCTTACCATTCTTAGAGAGTTGAATTCTCACGGCCTTACGAATAGCTGAATTTGGTTGTTTGGACTCGATACCCACCTTCTCAAGGACGATACCACGTGCCTGTGGAGCGCCCTCTAATGGGTCAGTCTTCTTTCTGAGCTTCAAGACCCTTCTCTTATAGCTGGCCTTCTTCCAGCGGTACTTCTTCCTCTTTGTTAGAAGAGGTCGCGCTGCGAATTCGCCCATCGGGCTTTTTGATCCGGTCAATCTTTTTACCTCGTTGGTGATACTGAGAATACCATGTATGGTACACTCTGGGCTGGTCATCGCCATCGGCCTTGTGTAACCTTAAAAGGATTATGACAAGGCCGCGTTACTTCATTTGTTTTAAGCCTTAGAATGAGGTCCTGCAGGTCATTTGACCTGTTTATACAATAGACACGTTGTCTAGCCCAAAGTGGCGTTTTGCAAGAATGCGTGCTCTAGATACGTTTCGTCCTTCACGGCCGATAGCAATACCTCGATCATCACTCTTTACTGTGACTGAGGCCACTCGTGTGCCATCTCTGTGCTCTATGATTTTTACCTGCTCTACTCGAGCTGGTGCAAGAGCATTCTTGACAAACTCCTCTACTGTTTCAGCGATTTCAACTACATCGACAGCTCTGCCAAAGGCATCTGATGCAGCTCTTACGTTTGAACCACCTTTTCCAATGGCCTTTCCAAGCTGTCTGGCACGTACGACCAGAATGATTCTATCACCTTCATCGTCAAGGATAACGTCTACTGCAGATGCCCCAGTTATCTGTTCGAATCTGGCAATCAGTGCCATATCGTCCATTGATAGTCTAACACGAGCCAAAAGATTCGCCTCATACCATCTTGAGAATCTTAGAGTCGCCAGGTTCAATGATAGCAATTGCTGAAACCATGAATGGCTTTCCGACTACTTCGCCTAAATCCCAAGATGTGCCATCAAACTCCTGAGTCTTAATCTCTGCAAGCTTGGCGTATCGTGTAATGTCCTCATATTCTTCCTGTGGGCAATTTCTGGCAACGACTACCAGCTTTGCCTCACCGTTCTTTATAGCATCGATAGATGATCTTGCGCCAATGCGGCATTTGCCTGTGCTAACTGCGCTTGCGATTGGTTGGTTAAGGCTCAATTGTCATGACCTCGCTTTGTGCTCATTTTCTGTCTGGTTTTAATGTTATCGTCGTGTGATATAATCGTGTATTGATATCTATTCATCGGTTGAAGGAGCGGTTGGTTGCATGAGGAGATCTATGGCTCCAGTCCCCAGCGGAATTAATTGCCCAAGGATGACGTTCTCTGTGATCCCCTTTAGTGGGTCTCTTGTACCTGCGATTCCAGCCCCAAGCAGATGGTTGATTGTGACCTCGAATGCAGCACGAGCAAGTGCGCTGTTCTTGGATCCTGAGATTCCATGACGGCCAATCTGACGGATTGTGCCATCTGCAGTCATCATGTCTGCAACCAGAATGATGTGACGTACATCAACATCCATACCCTGTTCGTTGAGGACGCTCATGGCCTCTTGGATAATTGCATTTCTCGTAGCCTCAATACCCAGTACTTCATAGATTTCACGCAGATTATTGGTGTATATCAGGTCTGGATTAACGCCCTCTATCTCAAGAGCATCTTGAAGGTTGGACCCCTCTGTATAGAGTATATACTCATCGCTCTCCTTTCGGATAACGACATGAGTGACATCGTTGATTCCCTTCACCATCACTTCGCGAATCTTCTCACTGAGCCGTTGAAGCTCAGCCAGTGTATCATTGGCAGGGTAGACAAAGACCGAGTTCTCACTGGTTTCAACCTCTCCCTTACCCTTGATCTTTTCTTGAATTGCCTTTGCAATGATTTCGGCTGTGAGGTCCTTGTCCTCCATCAACTCAGGATCGAGTCGGATGTCAATGGCCTGCCTAAGCAGGTCAATGGAAACGTTACTAGCAACGCTTTCGACAAGCACCATCTCGATGTTGCGAGCGATTTTCTTTGCTGCGTTACGGTCTCCTGCAATATCAGAGGTCAGGTGTATTCTCATTGTAGGAGTACTGGGATTGTTACGTGCGTCAACTATTTCGATTAGACGAGGAAGACCTTGAGTAACGCTCAGCTCGGCAACTCCTGCATAGTGGAAAGTCCTCAGTGTCATCTGCGTTCCAGGCTCTCCAATACTCTGAGCTGCCACTGTACCTACGGCTTCACCCGGTTCTACAAGAGAGTATTCATACGAAGAGATTACGTTATCACAAATCAGATCAAACTCCTTCTTCGTCAGTTCTAAATCCCTTGTCTTGTCCTCCAGCTCCGCGATTACCTTTAGTGGGAGTCTACGTTCTTCTCGTATCTTGATAAATCGCGATTCCATATGTTTCGTGATTGTTGCTTTGGTTGCTGCTTTTGCCATCTCTTAGCCCCCTTACTCCATCCTGGACTTACCAAGTACCTTCTCTATTGCTATGTCTATATTGACAGATCGTCCATGGTCAGACTTGCTTGGGTCTACTCCATCATCACCGAACCGGAACTGAACAATTCGACCCGGTGCAGTCCTGACTGTACCATCAGACTCGACCTTCAGGTCCTGTAGGGCAGTCATGAGCCGCCTCTGCATGTATCCTGATGTTGATGTACGTACTGCAGTGTCTACTAGGCCTTCTCGACCTCCGGCTGCGTGGAACCAGTACTCGATTGGGTCTAGTCCCAGTTTGTAGCTTGATGTCACAAAACCCCGTGCTCGTGCACCAAGGTCACCACGCTCAAAGTGAGGTAGTGTGCGACCAATGTAACCTCTGCTGATACGCTCACCACGCACCGCCTGCTGACCGACCACGGCAGCCATCTGTGAGAGATTCAGTCGAGAGCCTCTTGCTCCTGTCTGAGCCATGATAACTGCTGCGTTCTCCAGACCTAGGTGTTCTCCTGCAACCTCACCTGCTGAGTCACGTGCCTCTGCAAGTGTGGCCATTATTCGCTGTTCAAGCGTTTCCAGAAGAGTCTGCCCTGGGTTGGGATCCAGCTCTCCACGCTGGTATGTTTCGATGAGCTGATTGACCTTCTTATCAGCCTCATCCAGAATAATCTGAATTCTTCGAGATGCTTCCTTTGGTAGTGTCACATCATCAAGACCCATTGAGAAGCCACGGTCTGTGATGAGTCGGACAAGCAGTCTTCCAACTGAGTCTAGGAACACTCGTGCTGCAGTAGGACCCTTCTCCTTGATTATTCGGTGGAATAATGAGTCAGGTTCACCTGCTCCGAAGGCCTTTTCGTCCACAACACCATAGGTCAATTCTCCATCCCTCACAATGACATAGGAGTCATAGCGACAGTCCTCCTTCTCACAGACCTTGCATTTTCTGCAGATGTTGGCCTTGAAGGAGATGTTGATTCCCTCAGGAATGAACATGCTGAATATCTGTTTCCCAGTCCATAGCTGTACTGGACCCTTGATGGCTGGTTCCGGAAGTTTGCCTTCGAAGTTCGCTGAGGCCAGTAACTGATTGACTTGGTTCAGAGTGTACAGGCTTGATTTTCGCGTCAGAAGGAATGCTGATGAGATATAATCTTGCAGAGCTCCAATGATTGGGCCACCATAACGTGGTGAAAGGATTTGTTCTTGAACCCGCATGAGGACTCGCGCCTCGGCTCGGGCCTCCTCTGACTGGGGTACATGAAGGTTCATCTCGTCACCGTCAAAGTCTGCGTTATATGGTGGACAGACGTAGAGGCTCAGACGGAATGTACGGTAGGGCATCACTCTGACCTCATGAGCCATGATAGACATTCTGTGCAGTGAAGGCTGTCGATTGAACAGTACAATGTCACCAGAGCCTAAGTGACGCTCTACAACAAAGCCAGGTTCAATTGTGTCTGCGATAATACTTCTGTCCTTGACAAATCGAAGGTCTACTCTGCGACCATCAGTTCTAATCAGATAGTTGCAACCAGGATGTCTTTCTGGACCCCTGATGACGAGTTGTTTCATCTCTTCGATGTTCCACGTTGTCACTCGCTGTGGGATGGTGAGAATCCTAGCAATCTGCTCAGGTACACCCACCTCGTTCATACTCAGATTCGGGTCAGGTGAAATCACAGTACGTGCAGAGAAGTCTACACGTTTACCAGATAGATTGCTTCTGAAACGACCCTCCTTACCCTTCAGTCTCTGGGACAGGGTTCGTAGTGCTCGGCCCGACCTATGTCGAGCTGGTGGAATGCCTGACAGTCCATTGTCAAAGTATGTACTGATGTGATACTGTAGCAATTCACATAGATCCTCGACGATCAATTGTGGGGCTCCAGCATCT
>JAEOST010000737.1 GCA_016840245.1 Candidatus Thorarchaeota archaeon | reverse complement strand
GAAACATGTCAGAACCTAATTGACTGTTCAAAATTGGGTATACCAGCCCAAATTGTTCCAGCTCCCTTGATAGGTGCAACGAGTCCTATTACCCTAGTCGGGACAGTTATCCAGACAATTGTTGAGTTCCTGAGTGGATTGGTTATCAGTCAACTAATCGAACCAGGAACTCCCATTATTTGTGGATGTGCCCCTGGAGTTCTGGATCAAAGATACGGTACACCTCGATTTAGCGCAGTAGAGGCTATAATGGCAGCATGTTCAATTTCTGAGATGGGTAAACACTATGGAGTACCAACTCATGCATATCTCGGCGTTAGCGATTCGAAGACACTCGATGCACAGGCGGGATTTGAATCGGGATTGGGAATTATAATGGGTGCCCTCTCAACAGTAAACATAATCTCAGGTCCCGGATTGTTGTCCTTCCTTGATTGCCATTCACTTGAGAAGTTAGTCGTGGATGATGAACTTGCTGGAGCAGCTTACAGGATGTCTAGGGACTCAGGTGAACTTGGGGATGACACCATTGTAGATGTGATTCATCGTGTTGGTCCAGGTGGTAATTATCTTGCTGATAGACACACTGCTAAACTCGTCAGAAGAGAACTGTATATGCCAAAGGAACTGATTGATCGTCTTACAATGGAAGCCTGGAAGGAGGGTGGAGAAATGAAGACTAAAGACAGGGCTAGTGAAACAGTTACATCTATTCTGCTTAAAGAAAATCCATCGCTATTGTTAGGAGCTGAGAGAGAAGGATTACGGAGCGCCCTTTTTGAAGCATGCAAGAGTAGGGGTCTAAATATATCGGACCTTCCAGAGGAGTCAGAATAGTTTAGGTGAACATCCATTGGATTCAATCTTTCACTTTCTTCGGCATGCTGAAACTCAGATTGACCCAGACCACCCTGTAATAACATGGGAACTAACAGAAAAAGGATTGGAGCAAACAAGAAATCTAGCAGACTCTGGGGTTTTCGATAGCATCGATTTCATTGTGACATCTGAGGAACGCAAGGCAATCACGACGGCTGAACCAATAGCATTGGGTTTGGGTATTGAAATCTCACCAAATCCTGCCTTCAATGAGCTAGATAGAGGTGATGACTTCACTTCTCGTGAGCAATATCTAGCTGATGTGAGAGCAACCTTTGATGACTTCAACTCATCGGCATCAGGCTGGGAATCCGCCGCAGATGCATTGAAACGCTTTCAGAAGGGAGTCCGATATCTTGAGAATCAGCATAAGTCCAAGAGGATGCTCGTCGTAAGTCATGGACTTGTTTTGACTCTCTATTTTGCTAGTATTCTCGGAGTGATGAATCTCTGTTTTCAAAGATGGTCAAAGTTGAAATTCCTCGCCTATGGGATCATAGAAAATGGTAGAATCACTCGGGATATTGTATAATCGATGGCTTAACGGTTATTGAAGAAATTCGAAGTGATTTTTGCGCAGAACACAAGTGTATTAGATAGTATTACTATGTCTAGGGCTCGCTGTGAGTCTGGCTTTAACCTCTCGCAGCACTATTGCTGATAACGGTGTCCGAAATATCCCCATTGCGAGGCAGAGGGTAACTGTAATGGTTACTTGAAGCAATAGAATCGAACCCGAGCAAGGGATTTGAGTCGTTATCCCTTGCTCACCTTCTTCTCCCGATTTTTGTCATATCTAGCTCTGTGCTTCAAGCAAGCTCATCGATCTGAGATTGCGTAGATACGAAGTCTATTACAATATACTACTTTCACCAGTTGTAATTGTGATTTCAGACCTTGGAAATCATTGGAGATAGGAAATGTGAAGATAGAGAAATTATATGCTCTCACATTGTGTGTACTAATGATCGGTCTAGGTGGATCAGCAGTTGCACTTGGACCTGATAATACTCAATCAATCGTAGATAGTCCACTAAATGTGAGTCGACATTCAATGAGTCAAATCAATATGACTCCAATTAGAATTCAAATCGATGGAAACGAAGAGTTCTATCAGTTAGCAGAAGATATGAGTTGGCCTGGAACAGGATCAGAAGAAGAGCCAATCATCATCTCAAATCAGTACTTCTATGGAAATGGCATCCAACCTGTTAGACTCTGGAATACTGACCTGCATTGGATATTCAGAAATTGCATTGTCAGTTCCACAGAGTGTGGTTTCTGGTCGCAAAATGTTACGAATGGTCTTATCATTGATACACTATTCACTGAATGTCATATGGGCAATGTCCACGTAAACATCAAGGATGTCACAATCAAGAATTGTACATATTTCAATGTGACCTCAGATGGCATCTCAGTTGACGGTGGCGAAGGACTGACCATTCTTGATAGCAACATCACAGCAAATGGAATGCATGGAATCTCATTTTTAGAGGTGAATAGTAGTTTAATCATGAACAACACTATCATGTCTAATCCTGGACAAGGGATACTCTTGGACACTGAGTCATATGATATAGATGTGAATAACAATACAATTGGTGATTCTCAAAATGGAGTATTCTGTTCTGGTGTCGCCAATGAGATTTCAGAGAATGTAATCTTTGATATTACATCAGATGGTGTAAAGCTATTCTCATCTGCATATGGCAGCTTCTCTTCCTCTAACAACACAGTTGAAGAGAACACATTCATCAATTGCAGCTCTACTGGAGTCTATATACAGAATGAAAAAAGTTCGGGCAATGTTATCATGGAGAATGATTTCTTCGAGTGTGGATCAGAGTGCCAAGTTTTTGATGAGGGCACTGAGAACTTGTTCCTTAACAACTATTATCACGATTGGACATCACCAGACGATGATACTGATGGATTCGTAGATGTTGCGTATAGCATAGATGGAGATTCAGAGAACGAGGACGCATACCCACTGGCAGCTCCTCATAACCCAATTCCTGACTGGTTCACCCTTTCTGTTACTACAACCACTACGACAACTTGTCCGTGCACATCAACTACAACTACATCAACCACATCAACCACTTCAATCACATCAACCACCTCGGAGGTAACAACTTCTACCACAACCTCAGAAGAAACCACAACCACATCGACAAGTGGTCAAGAAATTGACATGGTGATGATTGGGATTGCAGCTGGTGCGGGAATCCTTGTACTGGGAATAATCATATTCGTCTTGAAGAAAAGATAGATCTACCAATTTGTAGTAAGTGTGGGTGGCATGTACGCCACCTACTATCACTTTCAGGAAACACTATTAACTTTAGAATTAAATAGATTCGAACTGGAAGGTTGACTCATTGAGAAGCAGAAGAATTCAGATGTTATTCCTTTTCGTAATCATCGGAACACTATTCATTTCACCAAGAAATGTGGACGCAAATGATCCAAGTGCAATCGATTTGGAATATAACTATGACACACAGATTTTGACTGTTACAGTGACACACAGTGTTGGTGATCCTAACACACACTATATCGCTACTATCGAGATTCGTGTAAATGGAGTATTGAATCGGACGGGGAGCTATTCAGACCAAGATAGCACTACTGGAACTACTAGAACCTTTCCTGTCCCAGCAGAGGATGGAGATGTGATTAATGCAAAGGCGATTTGCAACATCGCAGGTCAAATTCAGGATGAGATAACAGTAGTTGCTCCAACCACAACGTCATCAACTGTGACTACAACTGCCCCTGTAACAACTCCTTCCACTGAACCAACTACTACTGCTCCGGGTACAACACCATCTACGGAATCAACTACATCCACAACTACAACTTCAGAACCTTCAAATCATGTTCCTATTGAAATATCACCAACTTTGATCTTAGTAGCGGTTGTTGCACTATTTGCTATTGTAATTGTGGTTGCAATCCTCAAACGAAGATAGTCATTGTGGAATCGGGGAATATTACTCCCCGGTTCATACATTTGATTCTGCAATCATATGAATTCTCACAATTACATGGATTAATAAGTAATCATAATTCCATTTTACGGATTATTAGAATTGATAGTTCCTATTTATGTATACGGAAGCCCTCATAGTCCTTTAAAATATACTTTTACTAGCCCATATCGTTGGTACCCAATTAGGTGAGACTTCTTGATTGTTTGCGAAGTACATTATTTGTCAGTCGGGTGTGAATGCACACGATTGGCAGGAGTGCAAATGCAGATGTCAAGTGAAGCTGAAAATATACAGAATGTAAAGGTCGAGATTCCTGAATGGGACGACACAGGTGAATCTATACTGGAACTCGAATGGTTGAAGGTGAAATACGAGGGACCATAGAGACCTGAATAGAGGGAATTGAGAAGTGTCGGAGTTAGATGTAGAGAATCAATCGTTGTTGAAACATTTCAACGAGGCAATCGTTCAGACTGTGTCATCAGAGTTTCCAAGTAACTTCACACAACTTCAGAACGCAAGCGGCATTCCCGAATATGCATGTCTCAGATCATTGATGCTTGAACCAGAGAATCCCACAATGTGGAATGCATTAGCATTGATTTACCTGACTGTAGGTAGATTGGAAGATGCAGAGGAAGCCATAGTAAAGTCATTAGATATCAATACAAGTAATGCATGGACTTGGAGAATCTGGGGGGACATTCTAGTCATGGAGAAAAGAGCAGATG
>JAEOST010000736.1 GCA_016840245.1 Candidatus Thorarchaeota archaeon | reverse complement strand
CATAAAATAGCGAGCTCAAGGTCAGAAATGACACCAATCTGTACACGCCAATAGATATCTGATTTTGATTCCACATTACTTAGTGATTAAACAATGGCATTCGCAAAACTTAGGAAAAAAATCAGTGCTGAACCAGATCTGAAGAAGCATCTTTACCTAAAGTCGCATGTGCGGACTGACGTTTATAGAAGATCCTTCCAGAGATAAGCGCTGTGTCATCCATCTCATAAGAGAAAACTACACAAGTTGCATTGGTCGTGTGAATAGCACGACCATTCTCCTTCTTTCTTTCTTAGTCTGATTTCAACATCTTCAGAAATCGTTCATTAGTTTTCAAGGATTTCAAATCAGAGTCCTCTCGAGCCCATTCTCTGATTGCGTCATCTTTTTTTGAAGGCTCTATCAAGATATCCAATTGCCACATCATGTTTTCCAGCGATGCAATTGTAACATCCTAGATTATAGAGTGCAGATCCAAGTTCATTTGGTTTCGTTCCAAGCTTAGTAGCTTTGAGGGTAGCATCGATAGCCCCTTCAATTTGACTCATTTCCTTTCGAACATAACCTAAACTAAGCCACAACCAAAATCCATTCGGGTTCAATTGCGTTGCTGTTTCAAATGCAGTTGCTGCTTCAGTGTAATTCTCAGCGGCCACGAGGACGTGGCCAAGTTGATTCCAGAGTTGCCAAGCTTTTGAATCCTCAACGATTGCAGTTCTCAAAATTTCCTCTGCCTTCTCCAGACGTTTCTCTTTTCGGAGATGCACGACGTTCTTTGTAACTTCATCAACATCAATCATATGCAACCAACAGCCTACGCGTTTTGACTACATTTATATAACTTAACAATAGTTAAATATCTTGTTAAGTAACTGATAATACCGTGGGGTCCTAACAAAATGAGAACACCTGAACTCAAGACGACAATTTTGAGAATGGCGGGCAAGGGAGAGTTCCATGGATACGAGATGCATAAGAAACTTGAACAGAGGAATATCAATCTCGGAATTGGGCGGTTGTACTCTATTCTCACGGAGATGAAGGATGATGGACTTCTCAATGATCGTTGGGAAAAGAGTCAGTCAGGACCAAAAAGAAGAGTCTACAAGATTAGCAAGAAAGGTGTCAAAGAGCGAGAGAAGATACTCATGGATGCCATTAGAACAGTGCATGACTTTTACACTGAATATCTGGTCAGCTTACCTCCAAAGAATAGCGTATTCAAGATAATTAGTGGGATTCTGACAAAGAACATCTCAAAGAGCTCGAACATAGCCTATGCTGCGACCAAATTCTCTGGACCACTAAGGACCATCTTGAACCACCTTAGAAAAGAAGTCCCTGATGGAAAGAAGTATGCCATTTCGGACAAAGCGTCGGAGTTGGATTTAGGATTTGAAGATATTTTTGTAGTAGAAGGAATATTTGATGACATTCCAATGAAGGATAATCACTTGGACCTCCTTGTCGTCACTGGAAATATCAAAAGCGATTGTTTGGCAGGATGTCTTTCTGAGTGGCGACGTGTGTTGACGAAAGATGGCACTCTAGCAATCATCACACCCACAGCTACCATCACGACTTACGAGGACCCTGTTGGAATTGGAGAGTTTATTGAACAACGGGAGCATCCACCCGTAGAAGACATGAATTTGTTGAATTCAGAGGTCCTTAGAGATGAGATGAGTAACTATTTCGAGGAAATTAAGGAAATCAAAGTCGTTCACGTATCGATATTTCTCGGATTGAAAACAAAGTAGTATATCAAAAAGTGGCTATACCGATTTGGCGATAGCTGCTTATATTCAATCAGGAACATGAAGATTATAGAATGAGAGATTGGTCACCTGTTGGCTTTACATATCTCCCATAGCTAAAGAAAAAGGTAGTGTAGTACACCTTTTCGGAGGAGGCATTGGTCTTGCTTCCTCCATCATCTTCCTTTTCCACTTGTAAGTGTCTAAAGACTTCACAAATGTAGAAAAAAAGAATATTGGAGTTGAAGGAAGGCAGTCCTCCAACTCATTTTGATGAGTGAATTATTACATCAAGGTTCAAACGTATACGAGGAGAAGTACTCAATCGCCATAGGAGTACAGTCTGAACATGCTGCAATATCTGCATCATAGGCTTGCACGAAGTTTTCAGAATAGAAGAAGTACTCAAAGTGGATCGGAATGAAGTAATCAGGCTGTAATTTGTCTATAGCGTCAACAACCTCAAGACCGGTCATTGCTTGACAACCGGGACCTAGAGGAAGCAAGACTACATCCATCTGACCTGAAATCAACTCATACTCAGTGATATTCTTTGAGTCGCCAGCATGCAATATCTTGAATCCATTGATGTCGATTATGTAACTAGTCCAGTTGGCTTCAGAGGGATGGCTTGCGAACCTCTCACCGTCAATCCAAATTTCAGTGTACATGTAGAAAGCAGTGATGTTGATATTTCCAACTTGAACAGTGTCAAGAGGATTCACACCTACACCATCATGAGCAGCAAGTTCAGCTGTCATGTTGTTAGGTAAGATATTCACAGTGGATGGTTTCTGAAGCATATCGATACACGTGCTGTTGTAGTGGTCTCCATGAGGATGTGTGATCAGGACGGCATCTGCAGGAAGGGTTGAGTAATTCGAAGGTAGAGTATAGGGATCAATATAGATACGCATTCCATCAGCTTCGATCATAACGCCTGCATTACCTAACAGGGTAAGTTTGATTGAAGTGTCCTCAGAAACTGGGGGCGTGTTTAGGAGTGAATAACCGGCAAAAACTCCAACACCCAAAACAACAACTAATATTGTAGCAACTGCAAGAGTTTGGGGTCTGAATGATGGGCTCATGTTTTAACATCCAGTAGGATTCTTTG
>JAEOST010000735.1 GCA_016840245.1 Candidatus Thorarchaeota archaeon | reverse complement strand
CGCGATAATCATGATTGTTTTTCCAATTCCACCACCCGGGTCCCCAATGATTGATGTCCTTCTACCAGGGACTGAGATTCTCATCCTCAGGGTGCCTGTAGACTCAATTCTACCGGTGGTTGTAATGATTGTGGTCTTCTTTGCTATGGGAGTCTTCATGCAACTCGCAGGCGTACTTACATCCAGAGTGTTCGTTGATGCGATTCCGAACCGAGTCAGAAATGGAGTCTACTCTCTCTTCCCAACAGTTGTTCTTATGTTGAGTATACCTCAGATAGCCTTCTTCGGGTGGCTCATCTCAATATCAATCCCATTGACACTTGTTCTAGTCGGAATTGTTTCAACATTCGGTTGTCTGATGATTCGAAAAGGATTGCAGTATCCTCATCCGAGTGATCTGGAAGAAGATGTTCAGGACTCAGATGAACTCGGATTCGAGATAGTCGATGATGAAATAGAGGACATTGAAACTTAATCATTACTCATGAATTGGGTTGCTTGTCTGTAACGAGTGTCTTTCACATAATCGAATGAAGCAATCTTCTTTGGAGTAACCGTGACAGCCACCCACTTTGCAAGCTTGAAGAGACCCTCCCGGTAGTCATGGGCGCGTTGACGGTCCATCCGACGTTCGAATATTTTCAAGGCAAGCTCATCGATGTTCTTATCCGAGACCTCAGCCTCACCGTAAATGATGACACCTCGTGTGGGAGGACCCTCATGGTCTACTAGAACTGTCACCCGATTATCTCGCCGAATATTGGCGGCTTTCACGCTCTCATCTGTTGTTCCAAAGACTAACTTCCCGCCTTCGTAGAAATACCATATAGGAGCTGCATGGATTGTTCCATCTTTGTTATGACTGCAGACACGAGCTACTGTCACATAGTTCAGGAACTCAAGGACTTCATCCGGCGAAAGAGGGGGAGATTGAGTATACGACATAATCCTCACACACACGATTCAATCTAGCACGCTTCACACAGGAACATCGCGAAGTATATGCGTTTTGGCTTCTAAAAAATGAGGCTACAATTCCCTTTCTAGAGAGATTAACCTGCAGGATAAGTTGAAACCAGCCTGTTCGTAGAGAGTTATGGCACCAGAATTCGCGGCCGGTGTCCCGACTGCGGCGTATTTACAGCCATACTCTTTCAGGGTCTCTAGTAGTTCATGTACAAGATGGAGTGCGATTCCTCGTCTTCGGTAGGATGGCAGTACTGCAATCGGCCCAAGCACTCCAGTCAAGGGTTTGTATTTCGATTTCGCTATGAACCCACCAATAAAGGCTGCTGGGGCTCCATCAACAACCGCAATCTTCCTGAAGTCATCAGGGGATTCACCATAGTAGCCTTCAGCCATTCTCTGTAGTAATGCTGTTGCTTGGATATGCTCTGTCACTGTCTTGTCAAACCCATGAATCTCTCGCTCCTCGGGAGTTGATGTGAATGATTTGACGGTGATGCTTGCTAAATCTTCGAAAGTGTAATCCTCACCTGTATCTATTTGGATCCCCAAAGGAGGTTTTGCAGGAGTACTCAGGTTATCCAGGGACAAAATCAGGTCAACAGAATCGGGACGGTCTTTTCTAAAACCTGCCAACTCAAACAATCGTAAGTGTCCTGCTACAATATCAGGTGAGTCTACGGGATGTTTCAGTAGACAGCTTAGTCTCTTGACACCCATCGAAGACAAATGTCTCAAAGCTTGTTCAAGTAGAGCAGTTGAAACTCCTGTCCCGCGGAACCGGGGTATAACTGCGGGTTCCCATCTTCTTATGCGGGCCATGAAATCTCTATAGCGAAGACCAAGAACACCAACTATCTCATCTTGGTCTTGTTTGCGTGCAGCCAAGAATAGGTTTCCGAGTCTGCCAAAATCTGAGTACATCTCATCAATCTCTTCGTCCTTATTGAAATCGAAGATAAGACTCTCTTGATACCAATAGAGATGCTCCATAGCAGAAGACCAAGCTTTGGAGTAAGCATCCCAATCGTTTGCTGGTTCCACTACGAATCGATGGCCTGCGTCCATGTGACCTCCCCTCAATAGGTGATGTGGGCACAAATAGAGATTGCGCACGACAACGAACACGCTTATTTCGGGGTCATGAAATACTAGGTCGAAGGATAATGAGAATCAAAGCAGTTCTACGGGACACAGAGATTATGCAGATGGAAGCTGGGTCTAATACAAGAATCATCGCTGCGGCTATGAAGAACATTGATAGCGTCGTGAATCTGCCAAGTCTTTTGAGAGTGATGGGTTTGGATTTTGAAGACAGACCAGTCATGCTTGAGGCTCTAAAAGACTCGAAGATTCATGTTTGGTTGCTGACCGAGGCTCAACAACACTTGATTTTCATGAGTGAGAAAAATGAATCTGAATATCAAGGGTATCAATGGCAGTGAATTCTCATTATAGATTCGGAATTACATCTTTGCATTTACGTTCATGACACATTGCACATGCATCATTGCAATCTGGTTTAGTACCCTTTCTGAGATGTTGCGCCATGCACACAAGTTCAGCCAGTTCTTTCTTGAGTTCTGGTATTCCAGTTCCGGTCACATTAGATACGTATGTCTGCTCGACACAACCTCGCCAGTTTGAGATAGACTCCTCTATCTTTGAACGAACAAAGTCTGTTGCTTGCACGACCTGTTCTGGTTTAACATCAAAGGGAGTGATATCAAGATGAGTTCCAACAAGTACTACACTCGTAAAGTCATTGATCAGATTATTCATTATTGCAGTTTCTAGCCAATTCTCAAGGACTGCCAACGTTCTGAATTCGCTCAGTTTGTAAACCAGTAAGACCACTGAGATGTTTTGCATATTCGGCATGAATGAGAAGGTATCCATTACCTTCTCGAAGGTTCCTAGTTCCTCTGCCTGGTCGGTGCTTCTCTGACCAGGTGGAACGTACATCTGAAGTAGGATAGCTTCATCAGAAGTTGGGCAGTTGCAATTTACAAATTCAAATTCCATGTTCACAGTCTTCTTCAGACCGTCTATGCACTCAACCTTAGTGGATGTTTCCAAGTGTTCAGCCATTACCTTGGATAAAGCGGTTTTACCGACTCCGCCATCACCTATGGGAAATACTGAACCTGAGATTGTCATTGTGATCCCTCTATACTGGGCGAGACTCTCCATGTGAACGATACTTGTAAGCATCATCAAGTTTCACAGGGGTTTCCCGCAATCCATCCCTGCAAACATGACGAGGATAGACAACCACCATTTTCAAGCCCATTCCTGATTGAACATCTACTCCACGCTCAATACTATCAGCGTGGGAGCTTACCACATCAACTAAGCTAAAAGCAACATTTTCCTCACAGATATTGCACTTTATGCTGTAGTCCTTCGCACTGAACACCTCCATAGAAGGTGCATTTCCAACATGCTTGGCGAATAACTCTCGGGCTTCCTCATCAGTCAGGGGTGTGCCAGCAACATTTCTCCAGAGACCAAGACTGATCACTGAAGTAAGAACTACATAGACGGCGCCGCCCATATAGACAAGTGACATCATTAATTCTGTCGAGATTGGTAGAGTCACATATCCCAAGAAGGACAGAAGCTGAAAGAGATACATCATCATGAAGAAAGTAATGAAAGCAACAAGGATCCAGTATCTACCCTGCAATCCCAATGGCCGAAGTACTCCAACTGTTTTCAGAGTAAGTATCAATCCATATACGATACCAACGATACCAACCAGAGTTAAGACAATCTCTGGAGTGAATACGAGCTGCATAGTATTCTTCCAGATTTCTGTGTATTATTAAGCTTCTTAGTGTAATCAAAACGGCTCTGTATCTTACAGAAAATATGCAAAAGAAAGTTCTCCTTCATCCCATCTTACAATTTCAAACTGGCAATTCGATTCTGAAATTCATCTGAAACTATGATGTTTCGACTTGGGGCACTTTTGATTACATGGTCAATCTCACCGATTAGGCGGGTCCGGTCATCATCTAGCTCAGTGCGAAGATCATCCGTGAGGTCACTACGGCTTTCAATCCTGATGACCAACTCAACCTGTTCAAGTAGGTTATTCAT
>JAEOST010000005.1 GCA_016840245.1 Candidatus Thorarchaeota archaeon | reverse complement strand
TAGTAGAGAAGTCAGATGTGACATTGAGATGCAAGTTTCTTGGCGTTATTATGGGGTTTCTGGTCATTATGATGCCCTACATTCTTCTAGTTGACACTCATACATCTTTCCGAGTTGATTATCATCTCTTTGGAAGTGCGGTTTATTTCTTGGTTGAACACGACATGCGCTACAACTATACAGCCATCAACTTCTCCCTGATTGGCGTGTTCAATCTAACATTCTACCTCTTATTTGCGAGTCTTCAAGTATTGTATTCCTATAGCGTTCTTCGGTACCTTAGGGGAATAGGAAGCCGAAACCAATCTCTTATCTACGGTGTGCTTGGTGTACTGGTCCCCCTTGTGGCCTTCTGGATAGTATCACCTTTCTATGTTCGCGGTCAGTCTTCCTTTCTAGTCCCTCTACCAGTTGTTTTCTTACTCGGTACTGCTGCTCTCTGGTCCATGAAACCCATGGGGTCACGTGTGCGTGAAGGTAGAACAACAGGCGAGTTTCAAGAAAGGCACATGGATGACCAACAGTTTAGGGTCCCGTATCTATACTCGCTCAGCTCAAGGATTAGGAAGTTTCTTTCTAAGCTCAAAAAGGAGTAATCCTTGAATCCTGCATTGTCGGTTTAGTCACTTAGCAATTCAAAAGATACCGATAGATAATATCTTCAAAATACGAATGATTTAAAGGCAAACACATCTAATATTAACCAGAATTGGTTAACTGACAATATGTGTTCTCTATGAGGTCTATTCATTTCAGGTTTCCATCGAAGCAACAGGAGTTCATATGGCAGAAGAGGCGAAATAATGTTCCTCCATCGGTAATCGCTCAAGAATTGGATGTGTCGCGTGCATTAGTGAGTAAGGCACAACGAATTGCCGAAGAGAGAATAGAGAAGATCCTACGCCACACTGCATCAACAAACCGGGTTAGAATTCGGCATATCAGTCCACGATATGGGTTTGCGTCCGGTTATTGCCATGCAAACAAGTCAGATACATACATCGTATACTCTCCTGTTCTGGGAACTCAACTGTGGTTCAATCATAGAGGGTATTGCGAGAGTTGTTATGAGAAATCGGTATGTGAAAGAACTATCCGATTGCTTGCCGATGAATGGCAGCTTCCAGTTCCGGAGGGCCTACCTGCAACGCAAGCGGCAGAAGAAATCTTTCTAAAAATGATGAGGCGTCTGAAATGGATCAAATAGACACAAGAACCCTGCATGAGCTAGTCGAGGATTGGGCTGAAAGTGAATGGAATGGGTCTTGCTATATTCGCATTGCTAGAGAATTATGGGACTCCATGGACGCTTACAGCCTTATTGAGAGTCCTTTTGGTGTGCCAATGACCCTACTGGAATCCTGCATTGTCGATGCTTCTGAAGCAATAGAATCAGGCCAAATCACCAAGAGTCAAGCATTAGAAAGACTGAGGACGCTTCTAGAGAATGACGACTTTTTCAAAGATGCAAAGACAATAGAAGTCTCTGTCAATACAAATCCTGTGTGCAGAATATCAAATGCAGATTATCTACAACTAAAGGTGCAGTCAATGGACTATAGGAAGCCCCTATGGTGGAAACGAAGTGTTCGGAGCTACTGGTTTCTTATCGGGGTCGTTCCCTTTGCATCAATGCTCATTATCTATTCACTGATGATCAATCTCGGAATATTGCTACCCATAGATATCCTTCTAGCCGTAGCAATTGGTGTCCCAATGTACGGACTGAGCTACTACATACGAACGGTCAATTCCAAGAGATTGCATAGAACAATGTTCATTCTTATTGGTTCCTGTTTCATAGGATTCTGGTTCATTCTAGTTCCCTTAACATTTCTCTTGGTTTCTTTTGGTGTGTGGTCACTCCTAGGACCGGTCCCATGGTGGCTGGGGATGCCCCTTGTAACGATTCCACCTTTAGTAGCAGGAGCATTCATAGGAGATTGGCTTGGAAAGCGACGGGATTACAGACCTTACATGTGACTTATTCAGAAAGAAAGTGCTACTCCCATTGAGACTTGAACCCGGGTTCCAAACATTCATTCCTTTCCCCAACTCGACTGACTGAGTTCCCGTATCCAATGGACTATCATCCGACAAATTCCTGCTCTTCCCTAGCCAAATTTTAAATGCCTGGGCGCTCATTCTAACTCCGAAGGGCTATTCTTGTCTAATTCTAGGCACACATTGACTGTGTTACTGCTACTGCTGGCGCTATCGACCACTCTTGTCAATTCGGGATATGTCGCATCAGACTCATCTTCACAGACAGTCACTTTCTCCAAGTTGGAAGTAGGTAGCTTCCTTGAGTACACTCTGAGCACCCAGCTGATTGTGTTATGGAACTACACTCTTGACAACGGCATAGTGGTCACTAAAGATGAAATGTCATACCGCGAGGTGTTATTGACCCCAGCCCTCACCAACGAGATCACAATCACGCTGGATGTGGTCGAGGAGGAGGCCTCTGGTTTCTTGGCTATGGAGGTCACATATCAGGCCCCCTCAATCCTTGGTCACTTCTTTAGTGGCGTTTTTCTGTTGAGCTACTCTCCAAGCACAGGAGTCTGCACTATAAGGAATGGGTCTCTTGCAGGTCAGACGGGGATAATGAATCTCGTTTCTGGAAACGCATGGTCCTCAGAGGGATTTGTCATCTCATCTCTAGATCGCAATATCACAGCGCAGCAAGCACCACCAAGAAGCCCAGGTTCTATTTGCACTGTAATGGAGGCGCGGCAACAATGTCGGAGATACGACTGTAGATATTATGATTCCGTGGATGGAGAAGTCCTACATTCCCGAAACTATGATGCCGACAGCGGGCTATTGGTTCGTACCTCTGGACACCCTGCAGATCGTATACTCCTTGGCCTCGTCAACATCTCATACGCAGACTATCGTCTAGCACTCACAGATACGAATATTGACCTTGGTCCTGCATATTCAGTTGCGGCAGCTCTTGCTATGCAAGGGGCACTAATGTTCTCTGGCGCTGCAGCCACAATCATAGTCTGTGTCATGTGGAGAAGGAGGCGTTCATCAACTGAGGTTTCCGCTGTCTTCACCGCTGATACAGATGAGTCCACGCCCTCTGAAATCAAGACACTTCCCCAACGGATGTCTTCTGGTCTTCTTACGTTCAGAAAACCCCTAGTAGTAGTAGTAATCATGTTCCTGATTCTGGTCTCTGCGGTGACACTGAGATTGCCTCTCCTAGAAGGACCTCTACCAGAGGAACACGTTCTTTTTGTGACTCCCTCAAGCGACGTTGACCACGCTCTTGGCGAGTGG
>JAEOST010000734.1 GCA_016840245.1 Candidatus Thorarchaeota archaeon | reverse complement strand
TCTTGAGATGGCCGGCATATTCCCTCTGTAGTTTCACCTTCACCATCCATTTGGCCATCCTCCAGACAATGCGAATGGAATCCAAGATTATCTCTAGGATATAGGTTTATGGAACACTATGTGAAACATCTCTCCCTTCTGAATTGTACACAAATGAGCATCGAGTTGCTACGAACACCACCTTATTACATGTCAGGCCATCGTTAACTGGCATTTCAGATGATGGATGGATGCTTATGGCTGATGGGTACCCGAAAAACCATAATCCAATAGATGAGTCTAAGAATAGGAGGCGAAGCCTCTGGGTATTGGGAGCTGTTGCAATCAGCAGCGCGTTCTGGATAGCATTCAGATGTATCAGAAAGCCCTCCCGTATCTCGTACCCGTGCCAACAAGCATCAGTATCAAATATCCTGATTTTCTATACAGCTCTACTTGCATCGATACCAAGTCTAGCAGGAATACAGGCAGTGATAGGTAGATCAAAACCGGTATTGGTATTGGGAATACTGTGTATAGGTTCAGTGTTTGTGACCAGTGAGATGGCAGGTCCCGAGTTAGGTTACAGTCTGTCCTTATCTCAACCGGACTTTGGTATTCCACTCAACCTTGAACCACACACAGCCTTGGTCGATGATGGTGCCTCTGATGTATTTCTTGTTCAGAATGCATCAGGCATCAATGGAAATATGGACGTAGCTGTGTCCACGCTATTTTCTATGATGGAGTCAGAGGGAATAATATTCTATCAGAATGCTACCACTCCGACCGGTTTGATAGGAAGCAATGATGTCATCATACTGAAAGTGAACGGACAGTGGGCATATAGAGGCGGCACAAATACAGACCTGGTCAAGAGTGTGATCACTGCTATAGTCAATCATCCAGATGGATTCACTGAAGAGATTGTCATCGCTGATAATGGTCAAGGACTTGGTAGCATGAGCTACGAGGATGCAAACTCCTTCCATCAAAACCAGTCCAACCAAGAAGTCGCTGACATGTTCGAGTCATATGATGTCTCAACCATGGTTTGGGACACACTTCGTTCCTCCACTGTTGATGACTATAGTGATGATGACTTTACTGATGGATATGTTCGTAGCAATGTATGGAATGATGACACCGAGATATACACATCATATCCCAAGTTCCAGACAGTCTATGGAACATACATCAGTTTCAAGAATGGTGTGTGGCAAAATGGTTCAAGCTTTGATTCTGATAGGCTCAAGGTCATCAATATGCCAGTCATGAAGACCCATTTTCGATATGGTGTGACCGGGTGCATCAAACACTACATGGGCCTTCCTCAAGGGCATGTAGTTTCAGATGTCCATCTAACCATTCCACATGAGCACTTTGCTATAGGACAGGGAGGAATGGGGACTCTAATGGCTGAGACCCGATTCCCCGTACTGAACATACTCGATATGACTTGGGTAAATGCAAACCCATTGGAGAGTACATACTGGAGTGGTCCATGGAGTTACTACGACACTGCAACATTCACTGACATTGTGGGCGTAAGTCAGGATCCTGTGGCTCTTGACTATTGGGCGTCCAAGAACATTCTCATTCCTACAGCACAGTACTTGGGATTCGAGAACTACTCCTCGTTAGACCCCGATTATGCACCCCTTAGTGAACCTTGGAGAAGTCAACCGATGGATGAATCGTTTCACAACTATCTTGAGAGGTCGATGATTGAGCTGTCAGATAATGGCTTTCAGGCTACAATGAATCAGACTGAGATTAACGTGCACGTCACAACTTTATCCCATCCGACATTTACGACACCTACGAGTACGACAGGAACTGCTACAACCTCTTCTGGATCCACTACAACAGAAACCACAACCACTTCCACAACAACAGAAACCACAACCACCTCCACAACAACGACCAGCGTAACTCCAACCTCTAGTCCTTCAGATGGAACATTATTGCTGATAATCGCGGGAGTTGGTTTTGTCAGTATCACCATAATTGGGGCAGTGATTCGACGAAGAAGGTTCCAATGACAATGATTATTTTACACGACGCACGTCATTGAAGCTAAGCCGCTACTGCAAGTAGATTACTGAGTTACCAACGATGATTGAAACTGGTAAATACAACGATTTGGTATCTTATGTCAAAACGGGCACAGAATACAACAATGATGCAGTCATGTGGATATACTCATACAAGATTGCAGATGTGATGTTTGATGCAGGTTGTGCAAGTGCGAAGGCCGAGATGAAAGACCATCTTGCAGAGAATCCCATTGAGCGTCTGTTCATAACTCATTCTCATGAGGACCACTGTGGAAATGCTTCAATCTTCCAGTCAAGTGCAACAATCTATGCCCATCCTGCTGCAAAAGAGACCCTTCTCAATCCACCAGCATATAACGAGTTCTTTGCCTGGGTATGGGGACAACCAGAACCGGTGAATTCAGTTGTTGACATGCCAGAGGCGTTCTCTGTTGGTGATTTACGCTTCAAGGTGATTGAACTATTTGGGCATGCATATGATATGGTTGGATTCTTCGAACCTGAGAAACGATGGCTATTCTCAGCAGATGCTGTGCCTGTGCCTTCCCGGAAAAATATGGCCATGCCTGAAGAGAACGTCCCTCAGCAAATCGCCACTATGGAGAAGATCTTAGCTTTAAATCTCGAGGTGCTCTTCGATTCTCATCGCGGTCCTATCGAATCGCCTGAGGAACACATCCGTAAACGAATTGACTATCTGAAAGAACTACAGACTCGCATCAGGTCAATGAATGATGAGGGAATGAGTATCGACCAGATGCAGAAGGAACTAGGTATTGAGGGTCCGTGGTATATGGACCTCACGGGGGAGCGGTTCCGTATTGATCATCTGCTCAAATCACTTCTCAATGACCAAGCTGATTCTGAATAAAAAACGATGGACAGGGGTATTGTGACCCCTGTCAGCTTTGTAGTAGGTTGATGCTAGGCCTTCTTTCGAATAATCACAATGATTACTATGATTATCACAAACCCACCAGCACCAACAATGATAATGATCATAGTGAAGTCACTAGGAGTGGGTTCTGGAGTAGTCGAGGTTGTTGGAGTAGTGGTTGCGGTGGTTGTGGTTTCAGTCGTGGTAGTTGATTCTGTTGTAGTCGTAGTTTCTGTCGTGATAGTTGATGCTGTTGTTGAAGTAGTACTGGTCGTCGTTACTATTGTTGTATTTGCGGTTGTCGTCACAGGTTCATTCACAGTGATATCGATGGAGGCATTAATTGAATTACCATATGTGTCGGTAGCAGTGATTAGTAGATGATACACTCCCGGATTCAACGTGTCTGTATTAGTCAGCATTTCATTGTACAATATGGTGAAACGAGTTGTATCGTTGACCGAGAATGTGACGTCCGAGAGATCTGACACATACAGATCGAGCTCAAGAACCTCGCCGTAGTCAAGTATCTGATCCCCAGGTACAATAATCCATTCAGGGTCAGTTGTATCCTGTACGTAGACCGTAAAGGTTCCTATCAGTGAGGTATCATAGAGGTCAGTCGCCTGAACCTCAAGGATGTATTCACCAATTACCAAATTGGTATTATTGGTTACAACTCCATTTGAATCGATTGCAAAGTTGACATCATCATCGATGTACCAGTCACCCAACATAGAACTCACCGTTGCATTGAGGTCGTATGAGAATTCATCTCCAAGCTCAACATATTGGTCTTCAGGCTCTTCAACCCATGTTGGGGTCTCAGGCTGGTAGTACAGAGGATGCCAGTCAACATTCGTGGCCTCTCCAGGTATTGGATGGAAATCATCCCCAATCCCGTCACTATCCAAGTCATCACCAGCATAATCGCTCCAGTAGTTGTAGTCGAAGAGGGCGTTAGAGCTGTTATCTCGAGCATTGATGATACTATCAACAAAGCTGTTGTAAGTGATCTCATTGTTGTATGAGTAATTATCCAGTAATAGACCAGCAGTGAATGCTGCAACAAACAAGTTCCGATGGATGAGTGAGTTGTTCGTTCCCTCTACAACCATAGTGTATTGATTACCTGTTAGGTTATTGTAGCTGAATGTGTTGCCATCAGTACTCTCAACATAGATTGCAAATTCAGTTGCTTCGATTTCATTGTCAGAAATGAGATGGTCGCCACCACTATAGATGTAAATCCCGTCTGAGAGACCCAATGATGGTGCCTTGATGATGTTATCAATGACATCGATTCTCATTGACTGAGAAAGACTGATTCCCTGTCCATTGTCCCAGATGTAGTTTTCAGTTATCAAATTGTCATAGGAACTTGCAGTTGTGGATATTCCTTTGTTTGTGTTTCCTACAACTGTATTGTCACGTATAGTGTTATCATATGATGATAACAGATTGATTCCGTATGTATTGTAGCTACAGTTGTTATCAGCAACAAGACCGTACTGCACATTGGAGTATAACTGAATGCCAAAGTCATTTTCAGTACAGGTGTTGTTGTGTACTGTTGGTCTTAGAGTATAAGGAATGTAGATTCCAACTCCAAGACTTCCTAATGCATGTTGATCGTAACAATAGTTATCGTATACTTCAGCATCAGTGGCATAAGATAGATACATTCCCCAGCGAGTGTTTGCTGTACAGTTGTTATCAAATATCTCGAGGTTTGTAGAACGTTCTGTATGGATTCCACGATAGTTCCCTGTCACTGTACAGTTGGTTATTACTGTGTCAGGCGAATGGAAGACACCGATTCCAGTTGTGGCGGAGTCGATGACCTGATCCTCAACTGTGACACTACTACAATTAACAAGAATTACCTCTCCTGCACCTGCAGGCACAGTTCCACCAGTTTGATCCTGCCAAAAGACCAGTGGTTTTCCATTGACTGTGTTATCAGCAACGAGTGTCTGATGGAAATCAACAAGTCCGTAACCATTGAACTCGAAACCACATCCTGTGAGTGTGTTGTTGATGAAGGTATTATCTCCTGATGAGAAGAGTTCAATCTTTGTGTTCATAGTGTTGTTATTGTAGATATTCGAGTCAGTGTAGTAGATGAGTAAACTGGCTCGACTGTGTCCATTCAGTGTGTTATTCATCACGATGTTGCCGCTACCCCCATCAATCCACACACCACCATAATTGTCATGGATGTTGTTGTTTACAACCACACCATTGATGACATTGTAGAGAAAGACTCCAGCATCTTGCCAGCCATTCGCTGTCCCAGTGAGTTCACAGTTACGAATGACAAAGTGCACAGTTGTGTCACTGATACTGATACATGAACCAGCAACTCCGTATTTGTCAATCCACTTATTTTCGATAATATATGGATGCGTTGTGTTCCCACTCCCAGGCCATCCATAGAATGATGCATTCGAAGCGAACCCAGCATCACTATCTATGAGAATAGGTGCGTCTCCATTAGCGATAGTGATAGGGCTAGGAGGGGTTGCGTTAGATGAATATTGACTCCCTGCTATGAACGGAGAGATAAGTAATACAGATGAAAGAAACAATAGAGCAACTAATCGGGTATTTCTCATTATGTGGTCTCCTTTCAGTTCTCAGAGAAGAGTAACAGATAATCCTAAAGTTATTGAAAGAAAGGATGAACTTCCATTACATCTCCCATGAGCGACATTCTGGTATTCGTTTTTGGTTATTTAAGTTCAGTGAGATTTCTATTCGTCCATCCTTGGTCTACTTGATAGGACTCTTTGCTCTCGTCCTGAAATCTCCTCACCAACAACATCCTCTCGTCCTACAGCTCGTAGTCGAACTAGAGCGTGAGGATACGGATCGAGCATTTCCTCCTCCACACCCCGTGCGATACTTGGATCAATATCCCTCAACCGGTCATAGATTATTGTCTTCTCTTGTTCGCTGGTAAATCTCGGGTCAACAACCACCGCCACATGGAAAGACACACCCTCATCCCATAGGTATTCTGCTGCTTTGAATGGCATATCAAAGAACTCACCCCTACAACCGGTCTTCTCCTCGAAGGGTTCAGGAAGTCCTCCTCTGATTGACATTCGAACATGCCCTGGAACATCTCGACCCTCAAATGGAGCATACTCACTCAACCGTTTAGCCACCTCGGGTTCTTGTGCTATGACAAATCCGTTTGTTTCTATGACGAACAGGTCGAAATCAGCAGCATCTCTCTTCACTAGGTCAAGCACTCCATAGAGATGCTCTGGACAGAGAGTTGGTTCTGCACCACTGATACGGGCACGGCGAAAAGCGCATTGCGTCATGACATTTCTGAGTTTAGCATAGACCTCTTTAGGGGAATAGAAGACACCATGACTCTCAGGCCAGTCTCTGCCCCAATCAACCCAGCAGAAGACGCAACGGATGTTGCATCCGACGGAGTATGCTGTAGCTATTCCGCCATACACACCAACTCCATAGAAGCTAGTATACTTTCTATATGGCACTCCATCTTTGTTCTGGCAGATGACTTTCCTGGTATCTTTAGTGAGTTCTATAGGATCTACAGGAAAAGGGGATTTCAGTTTCCCGTCTTCATCTCGTTCTGCGTAGCGAATTGGTCCTTTATTCTGATCAGACATTTTATCCTTTCAACACTGTATGTATGTTTGTGATTTGCGGTAAATCACATAGCATGAGTGTGTATCTGCAGATACACACCAGTTCTAGGCGTGGGAGAGAATTCTAGGTCTTATGTGTACTGTCATAAGATTCCCATGAATCAGCAGCACTTGTTGCCCCTTTTGAACGGAGCTCAGAGAGAATGAACTCTCGAATCTCTGAACTCTCAATTGTACTCTCAGTCCTTGATGATAGAGAGCTCGCAATCTCTTGCGCCATTTCATAGGAGGCGCCGGCTTTTACAGCACTTACAACAACCTTCTCTGGCATGAAGGTCTCAGTAGAACCACTTCTCTTTCTTACTTCCATAGGTGTAGCCCCAAAAAGGAGTCTAGGACAATCAGTCCATGAAGAATATGGATAACTCTCAATTAAACAATTGGTTCTTGAGTAGAAAGTTGGTTACGACCTCTTTCTTCGAGTTGTTGGACGCGAACCGTGTCTTCGTTGCTGTTTCTCTCTCTCTTTCTGTTCTCGTAAGAGTTTCTTCATCTTGGAGCAGTTAATTCGTGCAGCCCGTCCAAGGTCGGTGACTCTTTCAGCGTTGGGCGTATCATTTGCCTTCTTGTACAACTTACGTGCTGTTTCCCAAGATTCAGCAGCTGCACAGAAATCGTTGAGTCGGGCTAGTGTGATTGCTTGAGCATCGTAGATCTCTGGCTTCTTCTTAACTATGGCAGTTAACCGTTCCCATGCGTCTCGTGCCTCTTCCCAGTCTTCAAGATCCATTGCTACAAAACCAAGATTGCGAAGTGCCATTCGATTTTTCTTGTCCCTGACAAGTGCCTTCTTGAGATATCTGACTGCATCCTTCAAATCACCCCTACGATAGGCAATCATACCCAGACCAATGTAGACCTCTGCATCCTCGGGATCAATCTCCGCAGCCTTCTTCAATGCCTTTGCCGCAGACTTGAACTTTTCAGCACCCAGTGATACCTCTCCGAGGGTCCGCCATACTTCCTTATCCTCGGAATCAATCTTAGTTGCGGCCTCAGCTGATTTGATAGCATCTTTCCATTGTTCCAGCATAGAGAGTGCAATAGCCCTGTGCATGAGAGCAAGTTTAGAATCGGGTTGAAGATCAAGAGCTCTATCAAAGGCATTCACAGCAGACTTCAGATTTCCACGGTGGACTTCTATGTCACCTATTCGTACCCAAATCAGTGGTTTGTCAGGAATATGTTTGGTCAGATCTTGTAAACATTTGAGTTCCTCATCCTTACGTCCCAAGATGCGAAATGCATTTGCCATATCGCTGAGGAACTCCAGATTTTCGGGTTTCAGTTCCAGTGCGGTTTCAAAGGACCGTAGTGCGTCTGAGGCTCTATCTGGACCTAGTTGCAGTAAGACCCTCCCACGATTCGCATGTGCTTCAGCTAAGTCTGGATTCAATCGAATCGCCTGATTCAGACAACGAAGTGCCTCTCCATAATTGCCCTTGTTTGCTAGCAGTACTGCCTTCAGATTCCAGGCAGAGGCATCCTTAGGATTAGTCTTGAGATACTCTTCGATTGAGTCAAAGGAGGGTCCAGTTGTATTCAACGATATCAAATACTCACCAGAGAGTTCACTCAAAAAGATTGAGTTAGGAGGATATCGACAAGTAAAAGTAACACCCTTCAATGTTTCTTCATGATTCTAATGAAGCCTCAGGACATAAGAGCAATAATCTTCGATCTTGGTGACACGCTCTACAAGACCCACTGGAACCCAGTTGAAACTCATAAGAGATTCTTAGGAGAGCTAGGAATTATCGACCCATCTGAGGTCTCTGATGATGCTCTTGCTGATATTTTAAAACCTAGTGAGGACTGGCTGGATGAGTATGCCGCCAAGAACAATGTGGGACAACACTGGGATCCAGACAGAGAGATCTGGAAGGAATACGGTAGACATACCCTCCAGACCATCGGTTTTACTGGCGACATTGAGAAGGTTGTTGAGGAGTATCAGCTGAAGTGGGAGGCGTTCCTACACGACTACCCCACACCATTGAATGATCACTGCATGGAGGTACTCACTGAGCTCGAAAAGCGAGGATACATCATGGGAGTTGCATCAAACAGATTCGCAGATCCAGTTCCTCGTCTTGAAAGGGATAGTATATTGAGTTTCTTCAGATCAATTGAGTATACTGCCACTCCTGGGTATGCAAAGCCCAATCCCTACATGCTTGTCAAAGTGGCAGCAGAATTAGGAATGAATCCCATACGCTGTGCATATGTGGGAAACAAAGTTGGAGATGATGTGGGTGCTGCAAGAAGATGTGGGATGCTACCTATTCTCATTGTAGGTTGTAATCCAGGTGAGGCAGAGAAGGCAGATGAAAACGCTATAGTCATCACCTATCTTGATGAACTACTCGACCTTTTCAAAGACCCGCCCTCATAATCTCAGTGCAAAACCTAAAGTGATGAGTTGTATCTTGAAAAGACATGAGAAAGTCATCACTCTCTTCTATCATCCTTGTTGCTCTGTTGGTTGCTCAGATATTAGTTGTACCAGCACATGCTCAAGAAG
>JAEOST010000733.1 GCA_016840245.1 Candidatus Thorarchaeota archaeon | reverse complement strand
TTTGAATGCTATCTCTGCATTACTCACTTGCTTCAATGAAAGATAGCCAGTTCCAAGCCTGTGCCATTTCTCAATATCATCAGGATTATCCTTGAGTTCCTCAGCCATCTTTTGAGCGTCATCTTGGGTGAAAGTCATGTCAATCTTACCTTTCTGTGACTTCTGATAGAAACCACTCGACTCATTAGTATTATCTTGTGGTTTGCATCACTACTGATACTGGAGAATCGACTAAGATGAAGGTGAAATTCGGTGTCCATATCGAACCTCAGTTAGGATATGATTATGAGAACTCGTTGAACATTGCTCTAGAGGCTGAGAAACTTGGGTTTGAATCATTCTGGTGTAGTGATCACTTATTCCTGAATGAGAAATCTGAGAAACAGAATTGTATGGATGCTTGGACTCTGCTAGCAGCTTTGGCAGCTGCTACAAAGAAGATTCGTCTTGGTACTTTGGTCACATGCAATTCCTATCGTCCCCCATCGTTACTTGCAAAGATAGCAGCATCAATAGATTTGATTTCTAATGGTCGATTATGGTTTGGTTTCGGTGCGGGATGGAAGAAGGATGAGTACAAAGCCTATGGGTATCCCTTCCCCAAGATCCAAGATAGAATGGACATGATGGAGGAGGCTCTTGACATCATCAAGCTTCTATGGACTGAACCATCTCCCAGTTACAAAGGAAAGCACTACTCAATTGAGAAAGCATTCTCAGCACCCAAACCAGTTCAGAAACCGCATCCTCCCATTCTCATAGGTGGGGACGGTGAGAAACGAACTCTTAGAGCTGTCGCGAAGTATGCTGATTATTGCAATCTATTCCTTCGTCCTGATTTTGAGAAAAAACTGGATGTACTCAAACAACACTGCAAGACTATCGGGAGAGACTATGATGATGTTGGAAAAAGTTTGTTTGCTCAGGGTTGGCCTGGAATCTTCGTGACTGATGATGAAGAGGAATTGGAACAACACCTGAAATGGCGTTGTGAAAGTCTTGGTGCCACCAAAGAAGAGGTCCTTGAAGCTGCTAGAAGCAACGCAGCCGGTTCATGGGTTGGTCATCCTGAAGAAGTGATAGAGAGATTCGAGTATCTTATCGGTTTGGGTTTTGATTTCTTCCAAGTGATGTTCCCTGGAATCGATGCAGACTACGTGGATGCACAGAAGAACTTCGCACAACTAGTGATGAAGAAGATTTGATCTATCTAGAATTCATCAAGACCCTCGTGATCAATCCAGGTCTTAAAATGTGGTTCAAACTCGCCACGAATCCCCCGCGACGCTATCAGGCCTGTCACAAACTCATCCAGAGTTTTTGAGAACTGCAAGTAATCTGATTTGCCATCTGCTTGCAATCTGTTACTCTCTTTTCCAATCTTCTCAGGGTTGATATTCAATTCTCGGGCTAAGAGGTCTCGAATCTCAGTGTACTCCTTGACATGGATCACTATTCCCATATCTCTGGCTCTCATCACTCGATATCCGTTCCCGGTCTTCCACAGTTGAGATACATTCACCCATTCCTTAGTCAGAGATGGGAGTAGTTCATCGATTTCATTCAATGTATGCACGGTCTCGCGATATCGGGCTTGAATCAATTCTGATGTGACAACTGCAGAACGAGTCGATGAAATTCGCCCCACATCGAAGAAGAGGGTAGAACCACCGTTCATGAATTGTGACTTTGTTATCTTCACAAGAATCTCGAAGAAACTGTTTGACACCTCTTCCATTGTCTTCGGAGCGTCCAGAGTAAGTAGTTCACTAAAGAGTGAACAATCCGCACCTAGGAGTTCAGGGATTCCGAAAATTGAGAGCATTGTGTGATGTGTCTTCAACCAGTGCTTCTGGTAGGTTTCTTGACACGCTACCTTGAGACGTGTGATTAAGTCATCCCAGTCTTTCTTTGATTGGACCTCCGTCTTGAGAATTGTTTGAATCATGGAGACAAATCCTTCAGTCCCATCAGTCACCAGTAATTCGTATACTGTGTCCCAGTCAACATCCATTGTAAAGAATTGAGAACAACTATACTACTTCTGGTTTGTGTTGTTCGCGCCAGAGGCTCGGAATTGACAGAATTATTAGAACATTTATTAGATAAACTATTGATAATTGGAGTATATTATTGGGGTATTACATTGCCCGAGCGTGGTGGTAAGACTGACAAACCTACTCCACTTGAACTGGATATCATGCGTTCATTTGGGTGGGCAATAGTCGAGATAGAAGATGCACTCTATCAGAGATATATCCGCATCTCGGCCTCGCGGTCTCTAATGCCTGAGGTCGCTTTCAAATCCCATCTCAAAATTATGGAAGCCAAAGGGTATGTGTCTTTGATGCATCTTCATGGAAAACGCGCATATCGTCGACTGCTTGTAGGGGAGCACATAGGAAGAGAACTTCATCCTAAGGTGCCTTTAGATGAGATGCGATTAGCTCTTGGAAGTCTTAAGACAAAACATAGATTCAGCAAGAAGCATCGATCTAGAGTCACATCTGAGGTTGTTGAGGATACTGATATTGTCGGAAAAGAGATTCAGAGAGCTCTTGAAGATTGGATGTTGACCGACTCTGGTAGAATCAGCAAAGGATCAGTCCACGCTCATATTGCAAACATGATGAGGGCTCTCAAGACATCCGAAGACGCGCTCTTCGAGTATGTACGAATTGAGTTGCCAGGACTACTGTCTGAGGTCGGACAGATTCTTAGAATGTATGGATCTGACTTTCTGCTCCTCACTCTTCGACTCACTGAGCACCGGATTAGAAAGTACAAGCTCCTATTCTGAGTGCGATTTATCAGCAAGTTTGTTGTTCGTTGTCAGGAATAATGATGTCTACTCATCCCAGAATAACATACCTAGGACAATCTGGATTCTATATCGAATCAGCTGATGTTAAACTTCTTGTTGACCCAACAAACAAAAAATCCGGGGACCTTGATGGTGATTTGGTCTATTGTACTCACAACCACTTCGATCATACTGGCGGAGTTAAGACCTTCCTTACACGAAATCAAGATGCTACCCTAGTGGGCAACAAACAGGTAGCTAAGTCCTTCTCAGAATTTGGTG
>JAEOST010000732.1 GCA_016840245.1 Candidatus Thorarchaeota archaeon | reverse complement strand
CATGCCAGTGCAGAAAGAGGAATTGCACTGGCAGAGGGTGATATTCAACCTTCACAGGTTCAGCTAGGAGAGCTGATACTCCAGAGTGCACAAGATACATTCACAGGAATCAACAAGAGAAACACCATTCTTGGAACCATTCTGTTATACGTCCCTTTGTTGGTTGCTTGTGCTGCATGTATAAAGAAGGAGGGGTCGTTCTCGAGCCACGGTGTTTCCAACTGGTTGAAGATCATTGTTGATAACACAACGGTGGATGACACAGTCAATCTGTATAGAGCCTTTCATTTGGCAAGATCTACAAGTCCAAAGCACAACGAGTCGACAAGTTGGACAGACGCACACAGTCGGTATGATATCGACAACAAGCAGGTCTTCGAGAATATCAAAGAGGATACACTTACACTGAAAGCTCTCTTCGATATGTCTTCAGAAGTGGACGAGATAAGCAATGAGTGGGCAAATCAGTTCAGTCTAACATTGACCAAGGTGTTTCCATACCTCGATAGCATCACCGAGAATCTGGAAGACCTAGAGGAAGGAATTGTCCAGACATTCATCTGGCTGTTGTCTTTAAGACCAGATGGTCTCATAACCAAGAAAGCCGGAGAAGATAGAGCTGAAGAAGTAAGAGCTCTCGCTGAGAAGATCATGACTGCGCGGAACCACTCCTCTGGTCCTGTAGAAGTGATGTTCCAGCTTGATGTCGAACTTCGAAAAGAAGGAAATCTGTTGAATCCTGGGACCACAGCAGATCTTGTTTCGACTGCTATTCTTTGCAAGTTGGTAGCATTAGAATTTCCATAGGTCAACCAAGTATGCCACTGACTACTATGATTGCCAGTACAAAGAGAATGGCCGCTGAGGGAATGAGCATTACGAATCCTTCAGTTCGCTTCACAGCTCGTACTTCTTTCTTTGGACCGAAACTGTATCCTGCAAGCAACAACAAGCCAAGTATCACAAAGAACAATGCAAGTCCTTCATGTGCCATTTTCTATCGCCAACGATTTGGAAGGTCATCCAGTTATTAACATAGTCCTCTTGCACTGTAGACACAACCAAAAATAGGAGGGGTGCTCAGAACCACTTTGTGGTTTCGAGCATGGGTGACACCCGTGGATCATACGAGAACTTGTCTGAAGACGTGTTCGAACTTCACACGAAGCTGTTTCGCACGCTCCATATCAGCAGCATATAGTGGCTGACGCATATCAGTAAGGTTGGGGATCTTCTTACACAACTTCTGTCCCATTAGTTTCCGCAGAGCGAAACTGACGGTACGAGGTGCAAGGTCCACTCTACTGCTGATTGCTTTAGGCGTCAGTGGACCTTCTGATGTCAGACGGTCCAAAACGATTATTGCACTGCGCGGTAGTTCTATGGACATGTTGTTCTCTACCATCCCTTGAATGGTCGGGTCTTTCTGTTCCCGCTTTTTAAATACTCGTCTTCCAATATAAGAGATAAGGTCACAGCAGGACGGCACATTTTCGAGTATATACTCAATAATGAGAGAGATTTAACGATTGAATGAGCCAGAAGGATGACGCACAGAAGGATCAAAGTGAGTGGATTGGCCCTTGTTGAAGAGCATCTGGAGCTCTCTCACTTTCTCGTGATTGACATGATAGATTGGTTGACGCATGTCGGCGAAATTTGGCATCTTTGTGATTATCTGTTCACGGACAAGAGTCCTGAGAGCAAAAGAAATTGTTCGAGGTGCTAGATCAATCTTCTCGATTAGAGCCTTTGGAGTCATTGGTCCATCAGTTGTAAGACTGCCTAGAACTATCAACGCACTATTTGGCAGTTCTAATGACATCCTAGCACACAATCCACTTTCGAAATATCATTACTTGAATATAAGGGGTAGTTTCAAAGCATAAATAACCCGAAACATAGATTCGTGACAACCATGAGCCATCGAGTATTCGTCACGAGGAAAATCCCAGAAGAGGGACTTGACCTGCTTACAAAAAAGTTTGAAGTTGATGTGTGGGCAGATGAGTTCCCACCGACAACAGAAGAAATCGCTACACGTTCGTCTAAGTGTTCGGGTATCATCACATTACTTTCGGACAAAATTGATGCGAATCTTTTGGACAGACTACCAAATCTGAAAGTCATTGCTCAATATGCAGTTGGCTATGACAATATCGACATCCAAGAAGCGACACAACGAGGAATAGCTGTCACGAATACTCCTGGAGTGCTTACGGAAGCAACTGCAGACCTTACCTGGGCATTGATCATGGCAGCCTCACGGAGAGTCGTAGAGGCAGATAGATTCATCAGAGAGAAGAAATGGAATGTTGCTTGGGGCCCACAGTTTCTCCTGGGAACGGACATCTATGGTTCAACATTGGGTATCGTCGGAATGGGGAGAATAGGTCAAGCAGTTGCACGACGGGCTGCTGGATTCAACATGAAAATCTTGTATTCCTCAAGGAAGAGAGATGAGAAGTTTGAACAAGAATCAGGAGCCAAGTATGTGGATCTCAAGACCCTTCTTCTTGAATCAGACATCATCACACTCCATGTGCCACTTACCGCTGAAACAACTCACCTCATTGGGAAGGATGAGCTGGAATCAATGAAAGAGGACTCGGTCCTTGTAAACACATCTAGAGGACAAGTGGTCGATGAAGATGCTCTCTATGAAGCTCTCAAAGCTGGAAAGATAGGTAGCGCAGGTCTCGATGTCTTTCGAGAGGAGCCAATTCCAAAGGAGAGTCCTCTTCTCGGATTGGACAATGTCGTTGTTGCCCCGCATATTGGTAGTGCTACTAGAAAGACTCGAGCCACCATGGCACGAATGTGTGCTGAAAATCTGATAGTCGCACTAGAAGGAGAAAGACCACCCAATATAGTAAATCCGGAGGTACTGTAAATGAGTAGAGATTGTATAGACAAAATAACAACAAGACAATCAATCAGGAAGTTCACTAATGAGCAAATTCCTGATTCGATCATTGAAGAAATTGTAGATATTGGTAGAAGCGCTCCAAGTGGAGGAAATCGCCAACCTTGGAGGATAATCATCGTTACAAGAGATGATCTGAAACAGCAACTCGTTCTTGCAGCTCACAACCAGAAATTCATCGCAATCGCTCCAGTTGTTTATGTTGTGTGTGCAGTCCCTGAGGAATCAGCTGAGAGATACCAGGATCGTGGACGAACACTGTATACTCTTCAGGACACTGCAGCACTAACTCTGAACATCCTACTTGGTGCACATCTCCATGGGTATGGAGCTTGCTGGGTGGGTGCCTTCGGCGAAGAAGAAGTAGCTAGAGTGCTCAACATTCCATCTCACATGCGTCCAGTAGCGATGATACCAGTGGGAAAGATAGACGGCAAACTACCTCCTCTGAGAGGTCGAAAGAGTAAATCCGAAATTGTAGTGAGAGAGCGTTTCGACTAATCCAGAATTCACTCGCTCCATCTGTATTGTGGGTAGTGAGAACTATGGAGTTATCATACTTCACCTAACTCCCACTGTCGCAATTAGAGATTCTGAAAAATAGGAAGGGATGGAGGCCGAAGCCTCCATTTTCCGTTAAACTATAGCAACAACTCTACTTCTCTATCTCTTCCTGATTAGGAAAAGAATGAGCAGAATCACTACACCAACGCCAATACCGCCAAGCAGACCAATCAATAGTGGATCGATTGGTGTTGGAGTGGGTGTTGGAGTGGGTGTTGGAGTGGGTGTT
>JAEOST010000731.1 GCA_016840245.1 Candidatus Thorarchaeota archaeon | reverse complement strand
GTTCAAGCCTATGATGATACTTTGGATGGTATGACCGATATCTGGGTTTCAAAGATACGGTCTAGTGATTATTCATTGGTTTTCTCAACTTTCATTGGAGGATCAGATACTGACAATGCGGATACAATTGTTTGGGACGCCCAAGACAATGTCTGTGTAGGAGGCCAAACACAATCCTCAGATTTTCCAATGATGAAACCTTATGACTCAATTCGTAATGGTGGAAGAGATGCGATCATTTTCAAATTGAACACTTCTGATAGTACACTTCTCTATTCTACGTTTCTTGGTGGGAGTAGCACTGATCGCGTCCTAGAAATTGATATTGATGAATTCGGAAATGTTTACGCTACCGGTCAGGTATATTCTTCCGATTTTCCACTTGTATCGCCGTATGATCCATCATATAGTGACCTAGGAGATCTATTCATCGCAAAAATTGGAGCAACTGATGACCTAGATGGAGACAATATATCCGATTTTGAGGAATATGTAATCGGTACTAATAGGACAAATACTGATAGCGACAATGATTCAATTTCTGATTTTGATGAATTGTACATATACAATACGAACCCCCTGAGTAATGACTCTGACTCAGATTTGATGCCCGATGCATGGGAGATCAATAATGGACTTGACCCAACAATTGATGATGCTAGTGGTGATATTGACTCAGACTCTCTATCAAACTATCTAGAGTATTTCTTAGGAACAGAGCCTTTGAACAATGATACAGACTCGGATACACTCTTGGATGGAATTGAATATCATACATACGGAACAAGTCCCACAAACATCGACAGCGACTTTGACACTCTCACGGATGCAGAAGAAATTCTGATTTACAACACCAATCCTCTGAGTGAACACAGCGACTCAGACATCATGCCTGACGCATGGGAGGTCCTTCATAGTTTAGATCCACTGGTCGACGACTCTTTAGGAGATCCCGACACGGATCTCTTGCTAAACGAAGATGAGTATCTCTGGGATACCGACCCTCGGAATCCTGATTCAGATTTCGACACTTTCACCGATGGATATGAAGTTCACACTCTAGGTTCTAATCCTCTTGATCCAAACTCTCCATCTTTCCCAACTCATCTTTGGTTCGCTTCAATGACTTCTTCTGACAATGATGATATTGGGTATGGTATAACAGTCGACAATCTTGGATTTGTCTATGTCACAGGATTGACATATTCCACGGATTTCCCAACTATAGATAGCCTGTTTGAGGATAATTCTGGACAGGCCGATTGTTTCGTTTTGAAATATGATACCAAAAGTGGAGAGCTGGTGTATTCAACATATTTTGGTGGAGCTGCTTTTGACAAGGGTGTCGCTATAGGAGTGAACACAAATGGTGAGATTCACATTGTTGGAACTACTAGCTCATCAGACTTTCCAACGATGAATGCGTATGATGATACACTAGATGGTGGTGGTGACTGCTTCCTTCTTAGATTGAATTCCACGGGAGGTGGCATTCTTTATTCAACATTCTTTGGAGGACTCGACTATGAAGAATGCACAGACATGTTTCTGAATTCCTCTGGTTACGTCTACTTCACTGGTTGGACAAACTCTTCTGATATCCCAACAGTCAATGGAGTCCAAACTACAATTGGCGGAGCAAGAGATATGCTGATCGGAATCATGAGTCCACTTGGAATTGTGGAGTATTCTTCCTTCTATGGTGGTATTGATGATGACGCTGCAGAAGGGATAACCGTTGATTCCAATGGCAATATAGTGGTTGTTGGTTATGTGGGTCTTGGTTGGCCCACATTGAATGCCTTGAATTCCACGTCAAATGGAGCAGGGGATTCTGGAATCTGTAAGTTATCTCCCTCCGGAGATCAAGTCTTATGGGCAACATATTTGGGAGGTTCAGGACTTGATTCTGCAACTAGTGTAGTGGTTGATTCACACGATGATCTTCTCATAGCAGGATATACCAACTCCAGTGACTTCCCAACGTTGAATGCTTATGATGATACAAACAATGGCGGGTATGATACCTTCGTGATGCGAATCAACAGTTCAGGAACTACTTTGAACTTCTCAACGTATATTGGAGGAAGTTCAGATGATGCTGCCTTGGGACTTGCTGTGGATTCCTATAATTACATCTACGTTACAGGATTTACAACTTCCTTTGACTTTCCGATGGTTAGAGCGTACAATGACACCTACGGGAATGGTGAAGATTGCTTCTTCTTCAAGCTCAAGCCATTGGGTACTAATCTGACCTATTCGACATACTTGGGCGGCGAAGGTGATGAACAAACCTTTGATATCGCTCTAGATAATCTTGGGAATTCCTACATCACTGGGTATAGCGACTCAACCAATTTTGCATCAATAGTGATGCTTCAACAGACTGAGTGGCTAGGTGGATGGTCCTATAGGAAAGCACATGAAATTGATGCTGGAGTAGGTGCAGGTACTGGTTTCCAGATGAGAATCGTGGTGAACTATCTAGGAGCAGGACCTGATACAGGCGAACACGTATTTTGTGATAGTCATTGTAAGTCTGACTTCAGTGACATTAGGTTCACAGATGATGACATGACCACGGAACTATCATACTGGATGGAAGAAATGGTCTACGAGAGCTATGCCATCTTTTGGGTGAAGATCAATGATGACCTTGATACTTTACAGACCATCTACATGTACTATGGAAATCCAACTGCCGCATCGGAGTCCAATGGACATAGTACATTCCGTTTCTTTGATGATTTCGAAGGTTCAACACTGAATGCCTCGAAGTGGATTGTTGATCCAGTTGGATCAGAAGCATCCTATGAACTAGTGAATGGCGAATTACATGTCGACATGCAATCTACTAGCTCATATGCCACCAGTGGATTCACCTTCAACGCACGTGAGAATTTTGTAGAAGAAGACTTTCACGTTCATGTTGAAGGAAGATGGTCTGGTCTTGATTGGAGTAGAGGAGGAGGAAGCATCCAAGCTCCAGTACTGCGTGACACTGTAAATGACACAACAGGTATTACAGTAAACCTTCGTGGGAGTTACTACGTAGTCACGCGAACTCACACGGATGGTTCATCAAGTGAAACTATCGTATCGAATTACGCATCAGGTACTTCCACATTCGATTATAGGGTGCTCAATTCTAACCAGTTCAATATGCAAATGACTGGCACTTACTCTCGTTCCTACACGGGCACAATTAGTGGATTTACACAACCTTTCAGATTTCAGATGCATGCACACATTCAATATTGGACGGCGAGTGTCTATGCCGATGTGTATTATGACCTAGTATACATGAAGAAGAATGCAGATTTGACACCTACACATTCAACCTGGAGTAGTGAAGAATATAGCACTGGAACAGTTCAGGGACTCGAAGCTTTTACAATCGCTCAACGAAACCCCGATGATTTTGATTCGGATGGGATTCCAAATGAGATAGAACTAACTATTGGAACGGACTTGTGGTCAAATGATACTGATTCAGATTCTATACTGGATGGTTGGGAAGTCAGTAATGGGCTCAATGCCACTGATGCATCGGATGCAGTTGAGGACCCTGACTTAGATGAGTTAAACAATCTGAACGAATATGGGAATGGAACTTCTCCGTTCAATAACGACACAGACTTTGACCTTCTTTCAGACCTTTGGGAATTGCAATCAGGAACCAATCCGTTATTTGATGATGCAGATGAAGATCTTGATTTTGATAATCACACAAATTATGAAGAGTATCTATATGGTACGGATCCACTCTCTGCTGATTCTGATGCTGACTTGACACCGGATGGATGGGAGATTCAATTTGGATTCAATCCTCTCCTAAATGATAGTAGTCTAGATCCTGATATCGACCTCTTAACTAATCTTCAAGAGTATCTCTATAACACGCTGCCAAATAACAATGACACCGATTCAGATCTGATGCCGGACGGTTGGGAAATATTCAATGGCTTGAATCCATTAATTGACGATGCTGATGGTGATCTTGATGTTGACACTTTGACAAACTACGGAGAGTATCAGAATGGAACAGACGTCACAGAACCGGATTCAGACCTGGATGAATTATCCGATGGATTGGAAGTTTTAATTTACCATACCAATCCCCTGAATAATGATACCGATTTT
>JAEOST010000730.1 GCA_016840245.1 Candidatus Thorarchaeota archaeon | reverse complement strand
GTAAGCACCAAGCTCCGGCGAGGTGTTCAGCTCACCGCTACTAATGTCCGAGGCGTGCAGATCAAAAGTGTAATTCGCACAGTACCTAGAGTTGTCTAGGAGTGTATTTGTAGCAACGTGACCTCCATCCTTTGATGTCTTTTTTTTATTTTCACTAATTGAGTGGAACTTCCATTTTGCTGAGTGACACAAGATTATAATCAAAAGGACTGATAGTTACACATAGGTGGGATTCGTAGATGAAAGTTCTCGTTCTTGGCGGTACAGGTCTTTTGGGTTCATTTCTCGTTCCAAAATTGTTAGCACGCGGATATGATGTATCGGTTTTGAGTAGGAACTCAGCTACGATATCAGAACTCAAGAGTCAAGGAGTAAATGGCATCCTTGGAGATCTTCTTGAACCAGAAGCCTTTGTTTCTCCATTGAATCCTCACGATGTTGTTGTATCAATCGCGATGCCTATAGAGTTCGGGAGAATGTCGAAGAAGCGTCTTGAACAGGTTTCCGAGCGAACCACTAAGTTTACACAATCTGCACTTGAAATTGGATACAAGTTGGAATGCCCTATCATTTTCACACTAGGCACAAGTTACTCAACAGGACCTGGAGAGGTTGCTGATGAATCCTGGCCAATAGAGAGGTTTGGTCTAACCGTAGCAGGAGTAGAGGCAGAACGTCTGATTCTTGAAGCAGGAGCTGATGGTCATCCAATCATACAGATGATTCCCGGTCAAATCTACGGTCCTGGAGGAATGTTTCTTAAGATGTATGAGATGCTCAAGTCCGGTAGATTCGGGGTTGTGGGTAAGGGTGAAAACCGTATTCCACGAATCCACGTTGAAGATTGTGCTGAGGCATTTGCACAAGCCATTGACAAATTACCTATTGGTGAGTCATTCATTATCGCAGACGACACTCCCTGCACAATGAGAGAATTCATGGACTTTATGGCATCATGTGCTGGGATGTCCAAACCAAGGAAGATACCACGAATAATGGCGAGAATCGTCATGGGTAAGATTCTCTTGGAAACTATGGGAATTGACTGTGTTGTGTCAAATGAAAAGATGAAACGTATGTTAGATGTGGAGTTGAAGTATCCCTCCTATCGTGAGGGGTTACCTGCTGCAATCAAGGCGATTGAGTCCTAGAAATCAGTCAATGCTTTCATATGTGGTTGTAGAAGTACGAAATGTATGATACGTGTTGCTGCTATCCAGATTGCACCTGTATTTTTGAGCAAGGATGAAACCTGGAACAAACTTGAAACGTTCATTCGAGAAGCAAAGACCGACGGTGCACAACTTGTGACGTGGGGAGAAACATTGCTTCCTGGGTATCCCTTCTGGCTCTCACCATCTGGCGGGGCACGTTTCAATGATGCAGATCAGAAAACTGCCTATGCAACATACTGGCGCGAGGCATTACAACTTGATGGAGACCCCATTATCAAGAAAATGAAATCACTTGCTCAAGAACTGAACATAATGTTCATGGGCGGAATCGCAGAGAAGGATGGTGGGTCCATCTATTGCTCCCTACTAACTATTGGGCCTGATGGAAAACTCATGGGACGTCACCGGAAGGTCAAGCCCACCTATGAGGAGCGATTGGTTTGGGCTGATGGTGACAAGTTAGGTTTGAAAACATATCTCCTGAAAGACACAAAGATTGGAGGTCTGAACTGCTGGGAGAACTGGCTTCCCTTGGCTCGTGCGGCTTTACACATGCAGGGAGAGCTTGTTCATGTGGCTGTCTGGCCAGGAAGCCTGAGGAACACCGAAGATATCACACGATTTATTGCTCTTGAGGGGCGTTCGTGGGTCATCTCTGTTTCTGGTTTTCTGAGACCCTCCGATTTCAAACACCTTACTGAATCTGACTTCCCAATGAAGTCTATGATGGAATCACACAGCAAAAATTGGGCAAATGGTGGGACGGTAATTGTTGATCCCACCGGTCAGATAGTTGGAGGTCCCTTGGTGGATGAAGAAGGAATAGTCTATGCAGATTTAGACCAATCAATTGCCATCCAAGAACGTCAGAACTTTGACATAAGTGGCCATTATTCACGGTTTGATATTTTCAATAAGCCTCTGGATTTAGATTAGACTCCGATTCGTATTTTTCCGCACTGCCTAGTGCGGCAATCTCATTATAGTTTGTCCAATCTCATTGATACATAGAGTAGGTGGCAAAGTATATGCAACAACCGAATATTTCACGAATCGCAAAATACTCAATTACATTAACACTAACCATTCTCCTCCTTGTTCCAGGTCTATATGTTATTGAGTCAGGAATACCTATCTCAAATCTAAACTCGGACAATGCTGCAAGCTTTGCCTCCAACTCGCCTTACTCTTGGTCTGGTGATGTGTGGGTTACATCTACTCCTGAAGAGCAAATGATGAACTCAACCCGTTTGAATGAAATGATGGACTATATTCAGGATGAAAATCTAGCCATAGACTCTCTACTGATAATTCGGAATGGGGTATTGGTGATGGAGGAATATCCTACAGGTGACTATGATGCGTACTCACTACATGAATTGTATTCGGTCACTAAGACAGTTGTTTCCACATTGATTGGAATCGCAATCCATGAAGGGTTTATTGAGAGTGTAGACCAGAAGATGGTTGATTTCTTCTCAAACCACACAATAGCCAATCTAGACACCCGAAAAGAACAGATAACCCTCGAACACTTACTGACGATGACACCAGGGTTTGAGTGGGACCAATGGACATACCCCACGAGTGATCCAAGGGACTCTATATATCAGATGATCCATAGCTCAAATTCAGTACAATTCATACTAGACCTTCCAATGGTTGCTGAACCAGGAACGAAATGGATGTACAATAGTGGAGCATCTCATCTTCTATCTGCCATAATCCAACGCACATCTGGTATGAGTACCCTAGAATTTGCGAATCAATACCTGTTCGAACCTCTTGATATTCATAGTGTCACATGGAAGTATGACCTTCAGGGAATATACCATGGTGGAGGGTCTATGAATATGACTCCCAGAGATATGGCCAAGATAG
>JAEOST010000729.1 GCA_016840245.1 Candidatus Thorarchaeota archaeon | reverse complement strand
TGGCTCAGGAGGAATATCTTTCCAGTGCAACTGACTATGACAGTGACGGAGACTACCTGCCTGATGGAGCCGAGGTTCAGCTCTATCAGAGCAACCCGATGAGCTTCGACACTGACCTCGATGGAACTTGGGACACTTACGAGTTCGACACGGATCTAGACATGCTTGAGGATGGCATTGAGTTTGCCATTGGAATGCAGATGGTGCCTGGTGGCGGTATCTTCAACCCTGACAGTGACCTAGACGGTCTCCTTGACGGAGTTGAGGTCTACGTCCACGGGACTAACCCTGCATCGACTGACAGTGACGGAGACGGTTACTCTGATGGACTCGAAGTTGCATTGGACCTTGACCCGTTGTCAACCACAACCGAGGCGGAGTATGAGGCAGCCCTTGAGGCAGCCATTGTAGAGGAGCCAACCATGTTCCAGATACTTACCCCGAACGCATACTCCGAGGTCTCTGATGAGATTGCAGTAGTTGTGGCGAACTTTACTCCAATCGAGTCTATGTGGTTCATGTATGATGATGGATATGGATGGAATGGAAACTTCACCATGACATACATGCATGACACTGGACTCTGGTACAGTGACGAGATCATATGGCCTCCCGGAAACATCACCCTGGAGGTGTTTGCTGAGGATACTGATGGCAACATCCACTCTCAGATGATATATTTCAGTGTCCCAGTCTTCATTGCACCAATACCCTGGTTGCTAATTGGAGCAATCGGAGCAGCGGTCTTCGGGTTCCTCTTCATTACGTTATTCGGTCGTCATAAGGGGTGGTGGTTGAAGGGAGCTACAAAGGACACTAAGAAGAAGTCTACTCGGAGTAAGGCAAAGAAGACCAGCTCCAGTGGGAGCAAGAAGGGAGGTGACAAGGAGTGAGTACTAGGATGAAGATTCATTTTGTGTCAGTCCTTGTGATACTAGTGATGCTGTTCGGAGGATTTGTGATTCCCACGGTTCCAACAGACATCCGACCACAGGTCACACCAGCTGCTGACAGTGAGGTTCTCAGTGAGGCACTGGATGGTCTCTTTGATGATGAGATACAAGCCCTAGAGAGTCAGCACACTGACCCCGGTATTGACCAGAGTGTCGATATTGGACTGGTCCTTCAGGACATGGAGAACACCTATACCGAGGTGTTTGAGCCCTGGAAGTCCAAGGCAGCCATCCACGCCCTGTCGTATCATGATGAGTCAGGATTCCTTGCATTGGCAGGTGGCTATCTCTATGACAATTCCATTCACATCTATAGACTAAATCAGGTGACAAAGACCTTCGACAAGGTCTGGACAATTGGTTCTGAAGTAATTCAAATGGACATAGTGGGGCTCTCATGGGGTGATACTGACCTGAACGACTTCCTAGAGATTGCAGCTGCGAGCACTGACGGTCATGTATATCTCTTCGAGCAGAGGCACATCTATGACCCGTACACCTCCACTGAAAACATGTTCGATCTTGTATGGACAAGTCCAAGTTCACTGCGAGCATACGATGTGGAGATAGCTGACACAGACCATGACTATCGGGATGACATCATCATAGCTGGATGGGATGGCAAGGTCCGGAACTACGAATATTCGAATCACTCTGGTTATCCATTCACAGAGGACCACTGGATTGAGTTTGAAGAGGTCTGGAACTCTGGTGAGTCAATCACAGGTCTACCTACAACTCTAGCAACTGGTGATACAAACAACAACGGTCTCCCAGAGATCATTGTTGGAACCAGAGAGGGTGTGGTCTATGTCTTCGAGAATGATGGACTGACTATCATGATTAATGGGGAGCCCTTCCCACTGATACACGATAATCACTATACTCTCAACTGGACCAGCGGAACCTACACTTGGACTCCTATCATTTCAATGGAAACCGGAGAGCTTGATGATGAAGATGGTGATGAGATTGCCTTAGTTGCCCAAGGTCAGGGTGTCTACATCTTGGACTGGGATGCTATTGAGAAAGACTTCAAGTATCGTAGAGTCTTCAGAGAGTGGGAGGAGTGGCAGACCAATCCAATATCTCCGTGGCGACTGGACTCCTATGCCGACCGAGTGGTTTCAGCTAGCAATGTCACGTATCTACTGGCCAATGGCACTCACATTCCTGAGCCTATTACCTACACCTATCTAGGTGGCGGAGTCTTTGACCCAGATGCAGAGTGCTATCCGTACAACACTGGAATGGCAAGTGCAGTGGATAATCACTATACAACATTTGATGCTGCGTCAGTTCCTGCAGCTGAGGCTGTGGTCGACTTCGGTATGGATGAGGAGGGAACTGGTAGTGGTAACCAGAATCATGACGTTGAGATGAAGTTTGAGAGTAGCATCACGTCTGCCCTTCTGAGTGAGGTCAACATATCCATATCGCAGATGGGTGACTCATTCGAGCAGGTGTTACCGTCTGAGATAAGCTGGTCTGGTCCTATCCTCCGGCTAAGACTTGACCCTGCCCTAGGAAGACGACAGTGGGACTGGTACAGGTACATGAAGATAACCGTCTACAACGGTGGTAACTACAATATCGATACTATCTGGCTCGCACAGGTCAAGACCCAGCTATCGACAGCTCTCTCTGTAGAGATAGGTCCATTGCCCACTGAGGTACAGCTGACCACTGATGTTGACCTGTCCAACAAGGTGATGGTTGGTATCGCTGATGGTAACATCCTTGCATTCGAGGATGATGGCGACCTCGTCTGGGACAGTGGGCGTGATGAGTTCTTCACAGTTGGAGAGAATATCTGGGACATGGAGCACATCACAATTGAGTCCAGACTCCCAATCTGGGCATACTGGGGCGCCAGTATGGTGTTCAACGACCTAGCTGGAAGAGGATATATCCATCACACTATTGGAGACCTCGATCCATTCGATCAGACTGGTTACGAACAGCCCTACAACCTCATCACCAGTGATGATACAGGTGACCTTAGAGCATACTCTTGGTTTGGTGAGGAGTTCATCTACGATACTATGCTATCTCTGGTCTTGACTCCGATTGAGATTTGGAACCTAGGTTGGGAGCGTTCAATTGAACTAGTGGACCTCAGTACACTCACAGCATATCCATGGGCTGCAGTGGGTGCTCTCAATCCGACTATGACCGGAGAGGTCTATGGTTTCATACCGTATGAATACAATGCTGTCCTACACTTCTGGGTACGACCTTCAGGACCCGATGACTATATCGGACATATTGGTGTTGAGGAGTTAGATGCAACTGGAGATATCGACTTGGCCCTGAAGTATGCCAAGACAGTACCTCGCACAAAGTTTGTGGATTGGGATGATGATGGTGACATGGACATGCTACTGTCTACTGGATATCTCTACTACTGTGAGAATGTTGGTAACGAAACCGTTCCAACTTTCCATCTACATCCAGGGTTCTTTGAGGAGATGAACACCCGACCTATGAATTACTATTGGGGTCAACCTGAGACTTGGGACATTGACCAAGATGGAGACAATGACATGATTCTCAGCTTTGATGGTAGGAGAGGTGCCACATACTATGAGAATCAGGGCACTCAGGAGAGTCCGATTTGGGTCGAGAACAAGAAGATGTTCTCAAACACAAATCCTGCAACCAACATGAAGTTCATTGGATTAAGTGATATCAGAATTGTTCCAATGAGTTGGGGCACTCCTGCACGGTATTACAATTTCTATGCCGAGGATCAAGGATTTGATGCAGTCTATGATGCAGACTACACAATGTGGGCTTATCATCCTGATGCACATGTGATATGGATGAGCTGGCCATCATACACTCAGACTGAATCCTATCTCATGGCAACCTATCCCACGGTCTATCAGTATGAGATTGCTCCTTCAGAGGTTACGGGCACCTTCAACCTTGGCTACCATGTCATGGAGACCTGGTCGACTGAGGATGATCTCGCAGATTGGACTCTAACTGTGCGTTCAGGAGATGTTGATGGTGATGGAAACGGCGAGCTCATTGTGGGTGACTATGACAACAATGTCTACATCTTTGAACATCTTGTCAACAACACATACAAGCGCTCCTTCAAGTCTCACAATCTGAACCATACTGAGGAGAGCGACACTAGTCCCTACCTTTGGGAGGAGCTAGAGGGTATCTCTGGTGACTTCCAACGAGTGATCTGGGACCATGCTGAGCACATCTTAGCAGACTGCGATATCGACAACGATGGATATCTCGAACTGGTCATTGCAGCAGGACTACAAGTGTACATCTTCGAGCACACCGGTATCGATGATACATACGCCTTGGTCTATTCTGTAGACCTGAGGGATTCCTTCTACAACGGTGAACCCGAGTGGGACTCTGTTGATAGTATCACTGCGATTACAGCTGGACCTGATTTCAACCTGAACGATGAGAATGAGCTTGTCATTGCTGCAGGTCCATTCCTCTTTGTGTATGATATAGGACAAGATGCTTGGGGTAAGATTACTGAATACTTCATGGATGACAGAATAGAGGGTAAGTACTATCTTGTAGGAAATGGAGTTCAGGATGATCTCACCATAGCTCGAATTGCAGCGATGACTGTGGCAGACTCAGATGAGGATGGTCATCCTGAGTTAATACTTGGTGGTAGGATCAATGTCACCCAGATCAGACAGGATGGATTCCTCAAGGTGTATGAATGGCTTGGGGCTGGCTTTGGTGAGGTGTGGGATGCTCCATCTGAACTGACAATGTGGAATCCTGTGACTAGTGTGATTATTGACGACCAAGACTATGACTCAAGACAGGAGATCATTGTTGGACACACTCATGGATTTGATATCTGGGAGTGGGATGGAATGGATTCGAGCTATACGAAGATTGAGGTCGTCACATCATCCCCGAACTATCCGATAGTCCATCTTGACACTACAAGACTGCAGGATCCATGGGAAGAGTATAATCTAACTCAGAGAGGTAACAGTGACATTGAGTACGTCTATTCCGTTGTCAACAACCTCATTGCTATGGTGTTCTGCCAGAGTGACCGTCTCTATTGGAAACGGTATTTGGTTAGCTCAGACATGTGGATTGAGAATGCAGAGATGGCTATCAACACAACATCGGGATTCAACTCTTATCCGGCTCCCTATGATGGCTATCAACTCGTATTTGAGGTAGAACCATCACTCTTCCTCAGTGATAACAACACGCTCTATCTAACTTGGATTACTCTCTTCTACTCTGGTTCTTATCACTACACTATTTGGATTTCGCGATTCACAGACAATGGTCCCGGTCTGAACTGGGACCAACCAGTCCCGGTACGAACGAGACCTGAGTTCTCACTTCGATATCCAAAGGCATTCAAGCTAAATGCAACACATATTGGAGTAGCCTACTGGTACGCCATAAGTGACAAGTTGGCATACAGAACCTCAGACTCTTGGGGTACATGGTCATTGAGTACACAGATGGCTTTCACTGGATATGATGATTATCATGTACAGAACTATGACCTCATTGGCCTGAGTGATGGTCGTTATGCTTTAGCAATTAGTGCAATGAACAAGACCATCTCCAAGTTTGACTTCGACATCTATGTAGGAATCTCAAACAGCTCATTTGTCTGGGACAATGTTTCCATGCATGCAGCCACTAGCTCATATCGTGATGAAGTGAATCCATGCCTGGCTCAACTCGATGCTCCGGAGGACTCACTGATGGTCATCTATGAGTCTCCAGAGGCTCCATTTGAGGACTCAATTCAAGTCAGTTATAGTGCTAATTCCCGACTCTGGATAGAAGAAACACCGATGCATACTGTACCCGACTACGTCATCAGGAGCGAGACCCCCGATGGTGTCAAGTTCTATTTCGATAGTCCGTCTGAAGGAATGTCCTTACTGAAGAACGTGGTAGCTATGAGTCCATCAATTCTTGCACTCCGCGGAGGCGGATTCATGCACTCATTCACATTTGATTTCTTTATGGCGGCTCGTGACTACACATTCAAACCCTCGCAGATTAATCAGGGCAATTACGATGAGGGAGCTGATGTTGTCTATGGAATCAACCCATCATCACGGTTCACACACCACACTATTGGTGAAGTGGTTGACTTGGCTGTGGGTGATACCGATGGAGATGCCCGGAGAGAGATTCTGGCTGCCTTCGAAAACAGGGTAGGACTCTACGAATTGAACCACTCCAATGTTGGTGGTGGAATCAGTGAGCATGAGGATGCTTGGATGTCAATGGAGTACGATTATCCTGTCACTGGGGTCACTGTGAACGTGATCAATAGCAATGGATGGCAGGACATAGGGATCTCGTGTGAACATGGAGATGTATTCGTCTATGAGACCACTGCCTCTGGTAGTGATGCAGTAGACTTCATGTTTAGCGTGGACATGTGGACCAATGGTACTGTTGGTAGCACTGTTGACATGGGCTATGGTCACTCGATGGCTTTGATTGTTGAAGACCTTGATGATGATGGACGTGATGAGATTGTTCGGGGTGAAACTACAGGAGTGATCCGTGCATTTGATGATGACGGATCAGAGCTCTGGTCAAACTCTGATCGATCGGGATCTGCATTCATGATGACGTATGTCAACATGACTGCTACCCAGCACTACATTGCTATCTTCAGAACTGATGGTATGGTCTCTCTGATTGATGCAGACACTGGCTCAGAGCACTTCTCCCATGACACGCTTGTGGGATTCCACGGAACAATCACATCTGGTGATGTTCAGGGGACCGCCTCAAAGGAGATTGTTGCCTTCGCAAATGGTGCTACTCCAACACTGTTTGTGTTTGCTTGGGGTGGCAGTGTCATCTGGCAAAGGCAGACGAGTGGAAGTGGGACCATGGGAATGGTTACTGTTGGAAACTTCACAGGAGGTTCAAAGCTAGACATAGCAGTCAGTTATCTGAATGGCACTGTGGGTATCTACTCAGGTACGAATGGGTCATTGCTGATATCAGTAGAGACTCTTGGTTCGCCTGTTACCATTCCCGCAGTGGTTGATCTGACTGGTGATGGAATTGATGAACTCATTACAGCTCACTTGTCACTTCGTATCTACAATCCTGCAACAGACACCATCATCTACAACTCTTCTAGTTTAATTCCTGACTATTCAAGGTGGTTCTTCTATGAGGACTTTGACGATGACTCTATCAATGAGGCAATTCTCGTTACCGGTGAAGGGGTTTACTATGAGGAGATAACATCTCAACGACACCTATGGTCTTATGCACCAGAGACCTCGGGAATCGATGATGCAATGCTCATGACACTTCCAAGTGGTCGGCTTGGTATAGCATTGTGCACTGATGATGGGTACATCATCGCTCTTGATGGAAGTACTGGAATTCCCGTTTGGTTCGATGATAGCTTACGAACCTACAACCAATTAGGAGCTGGTGACTTTGATGGAGACCTGGTATCTGAGATTGCCGGATCAACGAACGATGGTCATCTTTACTATATTCAGGATCTCGCTCCAAACGACGTACCTTACTTTGATGCATTTGACTACTGGACTATCTATTCAAGTACAACGAGTAGAACAACAGTAGAAGCGATGGGTGCATATGATGTCGACTCTGATGGGGTGAGTGAGTATTTCATTCACGCAGGAAATGAGGTCTTGACAATGTATGATCCTGTTACTCAGACAGCAGAATGGAGTACATCAATACCTGGAGAAATACTATACATTGCATTCGGAGACCTTCAGGGTGATACAACTGAGGACATCATCATTGTGAGATCCTATGACACCAACAGAATCGTCACTGCGCTTGATGGTGCAACCGGGAGTGTATTGTCAGGTATTGACCAGTCAGGCTCAGATATGGAACGCATCATTGGAGTAGATATTGACAACTACAATACTGCAATAACTGGAAACGAGTATGTCCTCTTCTGGGAGCATGCCTCTGGAGTGTGTGCATGGAGAATGTACGACAATAGTGGCAGTCTTCGATTTGGTAATTCAGTGAACACAACAACTGTGATGACAAGCTATGCGACAGGATGGTTTGATGGCGATACTCGACTAGACATTGCAATGGGATGTGAGGATGGCAACCTCTATGTCTATGGAGGATTGGGCGGACTTCTTAGTACAGTTGGATATTCTGGATTCGATGTTGCAGATGTAGCAACTGGTGATATCGATGGTATCGGCAATCAAGACATAGCTGTGGCCTATGAAGATGGGAACATAGCTACATTTGATGAGAACATCAATCCGTTGGGATCAACAAACCGGAATGTTCACATCGATGACATCTTCGTTCTTGATGTTGAACCCGCTTCTGGTGATGAGATAGTCGTGAACAGCCGAGAGGCTGGAGTGGTTGTCCTTGACAGTAGTTCATTGGATGAGCTCTGGCTATATGAGATCTATACAGTCTATGAGAAGGACATCGCATTTGTCGATGTTGATAAATCCGGAGACCTTGACATGATTCTCTTCTACTTGGACCACTGTGTCCTAGTAGACGTATCTGAAAAGTCTGTATTGGGCGCTGTTGCTCTCGGTTTCGATGTAGAATATATCACATATGGCAACTTTGATGATGATGGTCTTATTGACATCGGATACTTCCAGGACTATTCTTACTACATTGTAACAGATGGATCTGTACCCCCGCCATTTATCCAGAGTACAGGTCAAGAATCTCTGAATCAACTTGCGGCAATAATGGTTGTATCTGTATTAAGTTCCATTCCACTTATTCCGTTGGGAATAGTCGTCATTGTACATTGGCGAAAGAAGGAAGATGAGACTTAACCTATGGAATAACACATGTAAAATGTTGAGTTACAATACTCACTGACCAGTTGAATATGTGTTTTCTAAGGTTTAGACCATCCGACTATGAAACCTTACCTATCATACCGAAAGCACTATAATATGTCTAAAATTCGCGAGCATAATTCTACGTTCATTGTTTGAACAATAAAGGGATGGATAAATGACTCCTGACTGTCCAGATGGTCTCTGCAAATTGAAAATCCAAGCAATCGACAATGCAATTGGTCACACAAAGAGTGAGTGGCAGGTCCTGCTAAGTTCTACACCTGACTCGAATGATGTAGAGAATGCACTCCAGTTCTGTGAGGTATTCAAGATGGAAGCAAGGGTCTCAGTGACTCTTGAGGGGTATGAGGTATTGACCCGCGAGATTATTGACTACAGAATCAGATAATAACCAATGCATGCAATTCATTGATGTTCATGTTTACTGTACTTCAATGAGAACCGTTTTATGTTTCAACATTGAATATATGATGTGATAGGTCTGGGAGTTGAATGCCTTTGGTTAGGAATTTAAAATCGATGGTCCTGCCAGCACTACTTATTCTAGCAATTCTATACTCTAGTTCACACTGCAATGGAGCAATACATGTTGCTAATCCAATATCCATTGTAAACGAACCTCAACAGACGGCAGATAGCTGGTTATTTGGATGGGATTATAGAGTCTGGCATGTTATTCAAGGCATAAAAGGTGCTGGCTCAAACTACCCGACACAGATTATAGTTCAATTTGAAAGTGGTATATCAACTGGAAACATCCTTTTTCTAGATTCTAAATCTCAGAACGATTTTGATGATATTCGATTTACAGCCGCTGATGGTGTATCTGAGTTAGATTATTGGGTTGAAGAAGTACATAGTTCGATCAATGCGACTTTCTGGGTGTGTGTCAGTGAATCTCTTGACGATGATGTTGTCATCTACATCTATTACGGGAATGACGATGTTGATATCACAAGTGATGGTGAGTCGACATTTACCTTCTTTGATGATTTTGAGTCTGGTAATCTCGACAAGTGGGATTCAGTCTTGGAATGGGCTATCAGTGAAGTGTATATGACAGATGGAACTTATGGGGCACTCTGCTTAGGCAGTGGTTTACAAAAGACACTTCGACATAATATGAATGAGTCAAGTAGCTTTATGGTCCGGATTGATACAAGAACCTTCGACGAGTTCAATACATTTCCTGTTCTGTTCAGCTCTGATGTAGGATCCTGCTATCCTTGTACTCTTGGTTGGTCCAATGTGCTTTACCATACTGGGGTCTATAACAGCTGGCCTTACAATAGCTCTCTAGCAGATGATACATGGTACAAACTCGAGATTGGAGTTGATCTGGAGGCCAGTTTAGTCTACGGGTGGAAAGATGGTGCATTTATGGGTACGGTACCATTCGTCACGGTAGAAGGATATACTCCATCTGAAATAGTTGCATTTCGCCCCGGTGCAGGAACTCAATCAGGACGTGATATTGCACTTGACAACGTGGTAATTAGAAAGTGGATACCGAGTGAACCAACTCAAGGCAGTTGGGGGTCAGAAGAAGTATTCTCTATTTCTACCAGTTTTACAACTATTTCATCTACATCGTCCTCATCCATAAGTACTGAATCAACTAGTAGCACGATTCCCAGTACAACTCCGACAAATTCAACACCCTTCACTATTTGGACGTTGATTAGTCTGACCATCACAATAGGCTCATTCACCATCATTGTCATTTTCATAGTACTACTATACAGAAACCGCTAATGATGCATCCATCACCAGAGTATTTATATCCGAAATGGATATGTTATAATATGTTATAACAACATTGGTGCACAAGAACAATGATGGGGACCGTTGCCCTTCAATGGGCGCGACATAACCAAAAGTTATAACAGCAATTGGTACACCAATATACACATTGGACCAAGGGCGCAGCAAAAATAAATGATGGGTCGAACTACTCACTTTGGCGTGCGGTGAGAGTCTTGCGAGTTGGCTCAAAATAGCCTCTTCGGATCGCAACGCAGTAAAGATTAGGTGGTGGCGCGGCAAGCGTTGCTTTGCCCATACGCTGCGCCCACCTTTTCCCTCTTTTTATAGGTCGCAAAGAGATTTTTATAATAATGACTGCTTTGGGGGATTGAACTATCATGGAGTATTGTGTATGTGCAGCAGCTCTCATCCTCCTCGTTGCTTTCTTCATTTTTGGATTTATGCTCTTCTGATCCATCCATAGACAATCGTCTAGAATGAGGACTAAGACTTTCCTGTTGAGTGGACGTGATGTTTGTAGTCAGTGTGATTCAGTTACTACTGCGTAAACAGACGCCCTAATTAAGCAAAACTCGATTTCATTCTGGAGAACAATGCAAGGACCGACTCGAATCTCAACTGCATTTGTTGTGGGAGTATTGTTTATACTCCTAGTCCCAGTGGCTAATCCTGGGGCCATTGAAGCTGACATATCCTTGCAGGACTCTCACAGGGAGTTATCTTACTCGGTGGATCTCATGCC
>JAEOST010000728.1 GCA_016840245.1 Candidatus Thorarchaeota archaeon | reverse complement strand
GCCTTGAATACACCATGGCTGATCACGTGAAGAACACTAGCCGTGTATGCTGGTCCATAATCGTGCATCAGTCCACTTGTACCCAATGAGAGCATCATATAACCAAGCTGGCTTAGAGTTGAGAAAGCGAGTATCTGTTTTAGCTCATTTGAAACCATGCCCATCGTGGCTGTCATCAACGCAGTGATGGCACCAATGATTGCGACAATTGAGAAGAAGGTCACAACGGTCTCAAGACTGACTGCCTGTAACGCATTGATTACAGCATGCTCGCCACCAACTGACGTCACTCCAACCATCGTTACCAAGAATCTAGCCGTGATATAGATACCAGCCTTAACCATTGTTGCTGCGTGAATCAAAGCTGAAACTGATGTGGGTCCAGCCATTGCTTCAGGGAGCCAAATCTGCAGTGGAGCCATTCCAGACTTTCCAATAGCCCCAGCGAATATCAACAGGAACACGGGGATAATAATCCCAGAGTTGGCCATGAGCTCAAACCAAGACGCACCATGGTCTGGTGGAGTTGACATGTATGAGAACATGAAATTGCCTGTGAATACAAAGAGCGCAAGTATCCCAGCCAACATAAAGGCGTCACCAACACGAGTGACGATGAATGCCTTTGTACCACAATGGGTGTTGTACTGACCCTCAGTCTCAAACTCAAGGAGTGGATTGCTTGTCTCAATGTCTGTTGGATCGGTCTCGGGTGGATTGCGCTTATCGTTCCAGAAGCCAATTAGTCCGTAGGAACAGAAGCCCATGATCTCCCAACCAATGAAGGCAGTGAGTAGACTGTCACTTAAAACGAGAGTGAGCATTCCACCACCGAAAGCAAGCATCAGGAAGAAGAACCTATCACGGTCTCCCTCGTGAGCCATATACTCTGTGCTGTAGACGTAGATCAGGAAACAAAGAGTACTGGACAGAATTGCCATCAATACAGACAGCGGGTCCAAGATGACGTTGAAGTAAAGGTTGAGAGGAGCTACCCAAACCATTGGTTCAGGTTCAGTCCCGATGTCGGCTAAGAGGGACCAACACAGTACCATTGCAATTCCCATGAAGATAGCTGGACTCCAGTCTCTAAGTTTTTCACTGACCTTTCCAAATAATGGAACTAGCAGTGCGCCCCCGAGAGGAATCACAAGTATCAGCCAATAAGGTAATCCGAACAACATCTACTAGCCACCTCCAAGAAATATACCTATGATGCCACCAATGCTTTCGACACCTGCCCCAATCACGCTCATTGCTAGACCTGGGAATATACCGAAGATTACAATCAACATTCCAAGGACTATCATTGGTAGTGTCATCCAGTCAGATGCCTCTTTGACATCCTCTAGTTCATCAGGATGAGGTCCAAGGAAGACCTTCCAAAGGAACCTCAGCATGTATCCAGCACTCATGATAGAGCTTGAGACAGCTAGAATGGACAGTATCAACCATGGATAGTCTACGACCACACCGCCTTCAATAGCCCGAGCGAAACCTCCGGCAAACATCATCCACTCACTCGCAAAGCCTGAGAGGGGTGGACTGCCTGCGATGCTCAAAGCTCCAATAGCCGCCATGAACGCAGTGATTGGCATCTTGTTAGAGAGACCTCCCATCTTGTTGATATCTCGAAGGTGTGTCTGATGAATGACAGCCCCAGCCGCCATAAACAGCAGACCCTTTGAGAATGCGTGATTGATGAGATGGAAGAGACCTCCACTCATTCCATATGCCGTGAACGAAGCAAGTGCAAATAGAACATAGCCCATCTGCGAAACAGAGCTATAGGCGAGTAATCGCTTGATGTCAGTCTGAACTAACGCCATGAATCCACCATAGAACATGGTCAGGACTCCAAGGACGCCAATCCAGATTGATAGATCGATTGCTACTTCTGGACCGAGAGTAATCTGACTGAACCGGACCAAGGCATAGGCACCAGTCTCAATCATTGCACCTGAAAGGAGAACGGAGATTGGTGTGGGAGCCTCAGCGTGGACGGGTGGTAACCACCAATGGACCAAAAACACCGCCATCTTTACGAGAAATCCAGCAGCAAGCAGCACAAAGACTAGTTTCAGCATATTCAGTGCAGGTGGTACATTTGTAAGGGCAATAACTATAGCCGTCAGTTCAAAAGATTGTGTAAACGAGAAGAGTATTCCAAAACCTACAAGGATACAGACAGCTCCAGCCTGAGTATACAACCAGAACTTCATGGCTGTCCTTTTGCGGGTCTCAGGGAGTCCCCAAAGAAGAATCAGGAAGTATGACGGGACAAGCATCAATTCCCATGCAATGAAGAATTCGATTAGATTCGTAGCAAGTGTGACCCATTGCATGCCCATCAGGAAGAATAGCTGATTAGCAAAGAACGTTGGTTTGCTGTGTTCATGCTCTGTGTATCCCACTGCATACACAACTGAGAGGAACCCAAGGAATACAACTGCAAACGTAATTGGAAAGGCAATGCCATCAAGGTTGAGCCCAAATGATCCAAGGATTTGTGACCACTGCATTGACTCAACTACTGAAGATGCAGGGTTTGCTATAAGCCAGATGAAGGGCAATATCATCAACAGCATGGCAACTAGGGAGAATGCAACTGCAATCTTCCCAGCCTTGCCTTCCAGTTTATCCTTTAGAAGGTAGATGAGCAATCCTCCCACAAAGAGGACAATCAATGACAGAGTCATGAATGGAATATCTGTTAGCTCAATCTGCATCATCTGAACTTCCTCCCTCGCCACTCAAGTGGCTCTCTGTCAAGTGTAGTCATCTTGTCAGGTCCATAGATTAGGTCCTCACGGTCACCCTCACTAAGGTCAACTATCTTAGTATGGAAGAGTGCATCGAATCTGCAAGCCTGAGTACACATTCCACAGAAGATACAGCGTGAGTAGTTGAAGTAGAGGGCTGCATCCTTCTCGAATTTTTTGTCCTCCTTGTCGATACGTATTGCCACCACAGGACAGGCTCTGACGCATTGTGCACATCCAGTGCATAACTCACGGATGTGAATGTGTCGGCCCCTTGTTATGTCAGGGTAGTATCGGTCCTCAAAGGGATAGAGGCTTGTTATTGGACGTCTGAATGTCTGTCTAAAGACGTGACGTAGAACTCTGAAGATATCTGAAAGAGTAGCTAGCATACCCATGATTCTACCCTCCTAGGAAGCCCAGCAATGTAGCCAGTTGTGGGAAATAGACAATGGCAAACATTGCTCCTACTATGTTCAATAGTGATAGCGGAAGCAAATACTTCCAACAGAGTCGCACTATCTGATCCTGCCGTATCCTGTAGAAGGAAGATGTGACCAGGATGAAGAAGAATATCATAACCAACCATTTGATTATGAAGTTGACAACTCCAGGAAGGAATGGTAGACCCGAAGACCCACCAAAGAATAGTGCCACCATTAGAGCACAGTATAGTAGTTGTTCTGCAAACTCGGCGAAGTAGGTCATTGTAAAGTAGATTCCTGAGAACTCAGTCCTCCAACCGAAGATGACCTCTGAGTCTGCGACAGGAGCGTCCATCGGAACTAGACCAACAGATACTACTGCGGACACAAAGAATGTAACGAAATTGATAGGCAACAGGAAGATGAACCAGAAATTCGCCTGCGCCGCGGAGATTGCACCTAGACTCAGTGAGCCAGCAATCATAGCTGGTCCAACTGTAGATAGAACCAGAGGAATCTCTGCCGCGAACTGGTTGTTTGCAGCTCGGAACCCACCAATGAGGCTGTATTTGGAGCCACTTATCCAACCCGCGAGTAGCGAGATCACTGGTACTGCAGTAAGAAATGCAAATACCAAGACAAGACTGACAGATAGGTCAGCAGTCATGAGTGCCCATGTGGAATCCCATGGGATGAATACGAAGGGTAAGACCACAATCACGAGCAGGAATCCGGGAAGGAATCTGTACATCCATCTCCTCGCATTTGCTGGAATGATAGTTTCTTTGGCAACCAATTTTATTGCGTCAGCAAACAGCTGAAGTCCACCATATTTACCCATATGAAACGGACCACGTCGAGATTGGAATCTTCCCCAAGTTTTACGAGAAGCCCAGACAGCAAATATGATGCCCATCACCACAAATATGAGTCCTGGAAACAGTATGGCCTTAAACCAGAAGAAGATGTTACCCAAGATGCCAACTTCCCAGATCCAGAAGATGCCATCAAGAATCCACTTGATAATCCAGACGATTCCGTCAATCCACCAACCTATAGCTGCAAGCCACCATATCACTGCTTCGTTGACCCAAGCGAGTAGCGCATCGATCCATGGAACCTGCATCATCATCATTCCTCCACTCATCGGTCCCACCATCCTGGATATGGGTCTAGGCTTCCAAATATTACAATAAAGTCTGCAAACCGCGAACCTGGAACAAGATGCTTCAGGGAGTAATAGGATGAGAAACAGGGTCCTCGAATCTTGGCACGCCACGGAGTCTGTGCTTTCTCAAAGGTCTTCAACCAGAGTGTAGATACACCCCTAGTTCCTTCGATTCGTCCATAGGCCTCACCCTCTGGAAGTCGATTTGCCTTTCCTCGGGCCTTTGGGTTAATTATTGGACCCTCTGGAACTTGAGGTAATAGCT